>NZ_CAURLX010000019.1:0-36609 GCF_963525585.1 uncultured Capnocytophaga sp.
ATATTTACACCAAAGAGCTTTACCTCGCCTTCTACTCCCGAGGTTTCAAACTGCCACGATTTTTGCTTGCATAATTTCATACTAAAATAATCATTAGTGTTTGGTTATTGGGAATAGATCCGTTACTGTTGAAGGCTACGTCCTACCAATTTTTTATAATCACTATCAGCTTCTACACATAGTAAAAACTGCTGTTTTTCAAAGAAATGAATGAGTTTCTCGCCTCCTGAGATTACAGTTGTATCTGTTATCCTCTCTTCTTGCAAAGAGAACTGCCATAGGTTGTGGTCATTGCTTAAAAAGAGTGATTGCTCATTTTCCGAAAGTTGTATGGGTTTTTTAAAAGGGAGCCCCAGAGGATAGTCCTTTTGAGAACCATCTGTTTTCAGTACTCGTATGATGTACAAAGGCTTCTTAATCCCTGTAGTATTACTCCTTGGCGGAATATACTGCCCCAAATGGAAATACCAATTGCCCTTACTATCTCGGCAAACGGAATGAAAGCTGTCTGTTTTAAAAAGAAGTTCTATTTTGTTTGTTGTGGTATCATAGCGCTGTATTACCCCATTTTGGTAAGAAGCTATGAGGTAAGTATCTGGTTTTTCTCGTGTTATCAAGGCACAGCCTTCTCCTTTGATTCTCTTTTTCCTTGTACTTCCTTCTAAATAGTTGTAAGCGGTAACAGTTATACTGTTGAAATTCATTAGTATAAGAGTGTCTTGGTCATTGGAGGCTACGTAATCAGAGAACTTAGGTATGCCTTTTTCGTGTTTTTTGACTACTGCCAAAGTCTCTCTGCTGAGTTGGAATATTTTATTATCAGTAAGGGCAAATATATATTGCCCATCTGTGCTGAAATACATACAGCGCACACTGTTGCGTATCAACACATTGGCTACTTCTTTACCCGTAGAGAAGGAGAGCTTATGCAATCGCATCGAGGCATACTTGGAACCCCAACCATCAGCTATATAGAAATGGTCGGGATTAAAGGGGTCGGCAAGTGGAGGGGTAAGACTTCCATAAATACCGTTTTTCAGTGTTGTTTTCCAAATGATTTCTGTTTGCATAGTAGTTTTTATTAATCTCTATAGCTTAAATATTTCCTATTAAGGTTATCAAGGTCTGCTTAATATTTTCCAAATAGAATCCTTAAAAAAGTAAGAATAGATATTTAACGATAAAAAATCAGACTTTAGAACTGGTAAAATCCACCCTATAAAAGAAAGAGAAGTTGTCCAAAGTCTAAAACAGTTGTTTTAGATCCTGCTGTAGGAGCGATTTGCAAATCACCCTTTAAGAATAAGACTTTTCGGGCAGCCCTTTCAATAGGGGGTATTATTTCATTTCTATCCTAAACATCATTCCTTCAGCAGGGGCACTTATAAAAATTTTATCATTAATAAACGCATAATTAAAACTACAGATAGGACTATAGTAACCTGTATTTAGAGGGATAACCGCCTCATAATAGTCTTTTTCGCCATCAAAAATAAGCAAATAAGACAATTTAGGAGCATCCGCCTTACAATAAAATTTACCTTTGTGATAACAAAGTTCTATTGCCTCAAAAGTTATTTCATTGCCTTCTTCTGTTATAATAGGAGGAAATTTATCATCATATTTACCTTGGAAAAAGTTTAATGTCGCCCCTTTTTCTGCTTTAAAGTCAATCATAATGACTTCATTATTTTTTAAAAGTATCAAGATAGGATGGTTACATCCCAACTCTTTGGGTAATATATCTAAGTCTACCATACTTTTATGGCTGACACCTGCACCCTCAAAAGAAGTTATCTTTTCCCCTGTTTCATTATTAAGATATAGCAGATAATCATAATATTGCATTATAATGTAATCATCCAAATATTCATAAGTTTTATAAAAACTTTCAAGGTCTCTAAAATAATTACGAATAGGGTGCTCATCTTTAGTAGAAATATCCTCTTCATAGGAGTATTCCCAGACAAAATCAAATGTTTCTTTATCATATTTCTTCACGCCTCCTTCCGGATAGGATAATATACCTTTATTGAAGACTTTTAATAATTTTTCAGATAGAGAAATAGTAGTTTGTTGTACAATTTGTCCCTTGTTTATATCTATTTTCAATATTTTCTGATCATGTTTCCCTATTTTTTTTACATAACAAGTTGATATATCCTTATCTTCTTGCCTTATAAGACAAGATTCTCCTCCTAGCTCTATTTCAAATAGTTTTTGCATATCAATAAGAGCATAGCAATGTAAGTTTTTCTTTTTTGATATATAAATAAGCTTATCTCCTCTTATCGAAACATTAAGCATCCCTCTTTCTGGAGCACGCCATAGTACTTTAAAATTCTCATCTATCTTAGTCCAATATTGACCTGTGAAAACAAACAAATGCTTATTGTCCGTTACAAAAAGATCCCAACAAGGTCTTTTAGCAGTGATTTTATAATTTTGCATATCCATATAAAATAAATGTTTCAAGTTTTACACGCTCTGTAAAAGGTTACTTTTTATAGAAAAAAAGATACAAAAGTAGTATGTTAATAAAGTTTCTAAAAATCAATTATTTTGTAGTGTAGAAGAAAAAATACACTACTATATTACAGGACAAAAGTACGAAAAATTTATCAGAATTATTTTCTTTACTACAGGTAAGTTTAACTATTCAAGTCCTGATTTTATAATCTATTAAAAAAGGAGGTACCTATGCAACCCAAGGAGACCTAAAGGTACTTTTTCGGGCTATACAAAGCCTAAAAAGTCTCCATTGGTTTTGTCTTTCTGTAAGAGATATACGAGCTTCTAAAAAACAGAAGACTACGCTGACTTTACTTAAGGAGTTTCAACTCTCCCATTAACAAACAAATAGCTTTGTTAAAATAATAACCAATGACAAACCTCTCAAGATTCGTCATTGGTCATTAGTCACTGGTCACTCGTCATTAGTCACTATCCCACACTACCCTCTAAGGAAATCTCCAAGAGTTTTTGGGCTTCTACGGCAAACTCCATAGGGAGCTTATTCAGCACTTCCTTACCAAAGCCATTGACAATGAGGGAGATCGCCTTTTCGGTATCTATCCCTCGTTGGTTACAGTAGAATATCTGGTCTTCTCCAATTTTGGAAGTCGTTGCCTCGTGCTCTATCTGAGCGGTAGGGTTTTTCGCTTCTATATAAGGGAAAGTATGTGCTCCACAATTATTGCCCATTAATAGGGAATCACATTGGGAAAAATTACGGGCATTCTTGGCATTGGGCACTACCTTTACCAGACCTCGGTAGCTATTCTGTGACCTACCTGCCGAAATCCCTTTGGAAATAATGGTAGATTTGGTATTGTTGCCCAAGTGTATCATCTTAGTCCCTGTATCGGCTTGTTGGAAGTGGTTCGTTACAGCAATAGAGTAGAATTCCCCTATGGCATTATCGCCTTTAAGCACTACGGAAGGATACTTCCAAGTAATAGCAGAACCTGTCTCCACCTGTGTCCAAGAGATTTTAGCATTCTTCTCGGCTAAGGCACGCTTAGTAACAAAGTTATACACACCTCCCTTACCGTCCTTATCCCCTGGGAACCAGTTCTGTACGGTAGAGTATTTTATTTCTCCTCCTTCCATAGCGATAAGCTCTACCACGGCGGCATGGAGTTGGTTCTCATCGCGCTTAGGAGCGGTACAACCCTCCAAGTAGGAGACATAAGCACCTTCATCCACGATAAGCAAGGTACGCTCAAACTGACCTGTACCTGCCTGATTGATACGGAAGTAGGTAGAAAGCTCCATAGGACAACGTACCCCCTTAGGCACATAGCAGAAAGAACCATCGGTAAAAACAGCTGAGTTCAGTGCCGCATAGAAGTTGTCTGTCTTAGGCACCACTGTACCTAAGTACTTGCGAACCAGATCAGGGTGTTTCTGTATCGCCTCTGAGATGGCACAGAAGATAATCCCCTTCTCTGCCAATGTCTTTTGGAAAGTAGTGGCTACTGATACGGAGTCCATAACCACATCCACTGCCACAGCTGGTTTATCCTCTACCCCTGCCAAGCGTTTTTGTTCCTCAAGGGAGATACCTAGCTTTTGGAAAGTCTCGATTAGCTGCGGATCTACCTCGTCCAAGCTATTGAGTTTAGGCTTCTTCTTAGGAGCCGAATAGTAAGCGATATCTTGAAAATCAGGTGTGTCAAATTTCAGATTAGCCCAATGTGGCGGTTCTGGCATCGCCTTCCAGATACGGAAAGCTTCCACGCGCCAGTCGGTCATCCATTGGGGTTCGTTTTTTTTCTTGGAGAGAGCAATCACCACTTCTTCATTGAGTCCTTTAGGGAAAGTATCTGACTCTATATCAGTATAAAAGCCATATTTGTACTCACTATTTTCCAATTCTACCTTGAGCTCTTCTTCGGTATATTTAGCCATTGTGTATATTTTTATATTTACAATTAAAAAAAGACTTTAAACTCCTTTATAAAAAATATTGTATAAGGAGGCAAATTATAGGGAGGCAAAAATACTATTTTTTCTGCAATTATGCTACAAAAAATGAATGGATTTTTGCTATGACTTTATAAGTAAATTAAATAAAAATATCAACTATCTAAAAATGAAGACTTTACATTTGTTTCTAAGAAGAGTGAATACTTTAAAAAGGCTAATTTTAGGGTATTATCCTAGGGTAACATCCATCACCATCATCACCACAAATCCTATAAGAAAACCGATAGTAGAAATATCCGTATTCCGACTTTGTTGTGATTCGGGAATTGTTTCCTCTACTACAACATAAATCATTGCACCAGCTGCAAAGGCTAGGGCGTAGGGGAGCACAGGGGTGAAAAAAACGACAGCAAAAGCCCCCAGCACACCTGCAATAGGTTCTACCACAGCCGATAGTTGTCCGTAGAAAAAGCTCTTCCAACGGCTTAGCCCCATACGGCGCAATGGCATAGCTACCGCTACTCCCTCAGGGAAGTTTTGTAAGCCAATCCCAATGGCTAAGGTAACAGCTCCAGCAATAGAGGCTTCAGGAATTCCAGCTGCTACTCCTCCAAAAAGAACTCCTACAGCTAAGCCCTCAGGAATATTGTGTAGTGTGATAGCTAAGACTAAGAGGGTGGTGCGTTGCCAAGAGGATTTGACCCCTTCTGTTTGCTTGAAATTAGGGTGAAAGTGGGGTAGGAGCCTATCCAAAGTATATATGAATAAAGATCCTGATAGGAAGCCTATTACGGCAGGAATTACCTTGACAAATCGTTCACCCGAACTCATTTCAATGGCAGGAATCAGCAAGCTCCATATACTGGCGGCAACCATTACTCCTCCAGTGAAGCCTAGCATCGCATCCATTACTAGCTTGTTACTGCTCTTGAAGAAAAAAACAAGTCCCGCACCTAGTGCAGTAACTCCCCAAGTAAAAAGAGTTGCATAGAGTGCCGCAAGAATGGGGTTAATACCCTCTAGATAATGTATAATATTGCTAATCATAATAATATCCTTTTTATGATGTGCAAAGATAAGGATAAATTATGAAATAAGGAAATAATTTTTAGATTGCACTAAAAAATATTTTATCGACTACTATTAAGCCTTTGTCTGACGACTTCATAGAGAAAAGCACCGCAGGCTACAGAGACATTCAGCGATGCTGTTTCTCCTAAAAGAGGGAGCTTGGCACGTGCATCTAACACTTTAAGCACTCCCTTGCTGATACCGACGTCTTCCGCTCCCATTACAATTGCTAAAGGTTCGGTAAGAGGAAGGTCATAGAGTAAAGAAGAGGATTTCTCAGTAGCTCCTATTACCTTAATGCCACTTCCTTGTAAGTAATAGATAGCATCAATGAGGTTTTCCACTCTACAAAGAGGGATATTGAAAATTGCTCCTGCAGAAGTCTTTACCATATCCTCACTGATAGCAGCACTTCCTTGTAGGGGAAGGATAACCCCGCTAACTCCTGTACATTCAGCAGTACGAATAATGGCTCCTACATTACGCACATCGGAAAGATGATCAAGAATAAGAAATAAAGGAGTATTGGTACTCTCAGAGGTGCGACTCACCAGCTCTTCCAGAGAGATAAAATCCACAGGGGAAAGTACAGCCACCACTCCCTGATGATTTCCCCGAGTAAGCCGATGTAGCTTTTCCACAGGGACATAGGCATAAGGTAGTTGGTGGGTACTGATAAGCTTACTCAGTTGTGTAAAGAGTGTTCCAGAGAGTCCCTTCTGAATGAAAATTTTATTAAAAGTCTTCCCAGCTTCTATAGCTTCTATTACAGGGCGTAAGCCGAATATTTGAGTGCTTTCCATAGGCTATTTTTCACGCATTTTTACAATGCTATCTACTACATAAACGGTATTTCCTCGCCAAGGAATTGCGTTATGATATTCCTTATAATGGAGGTCAAAATATTTGCCACTATTGACCTCTAATTGCTTGAATATATTTTCATTTTCAATAGAGAATTCAAATTCATTGCTTTGCATTCCTATACCTTTCTGGGTTTTAGCAAAGCCTTCCTGAATAATCTTCCCTTCATAAGTTTTAAAAATATTTCCCTTATAAACTGCATAATTCAGGTATCCCGACTTAACTCCTTCTCCAAAGACAAAAAAATAGCTCATATACACCCACCCACCTAAGAAAATTAGCAGCAGAGGCAATCCGATAAATAATAGTTTTCTCATATTATAAAGAGCTTAATGGTTAAGATTTTTTAGGTTAATAATCTCCTGTTGAGTGAGAAGGCGCCAATGTCCTCTAGGGAGGTCTTTTTTGGTAAGTCCCGCAAAGACTACACGATCCAGTTTTTCTACCGCATAGCCTAGATGCTCAAAGATACGCCTAACAATGCGATTTCGTCCGCTATGGATTTTCACTCCTAATTCGTTATGAGGAGCATTGTCAATGAAATGAATTTCATCTACTTGGATAAAGCCATCCTCAAGGGTGAGTCCTTCCTGTATTTTATGAAAATCGGTTAAGTTTAATTTTTTATCAAGAATTACATGATAGATTTTGCGTACACCGTGAGAGGGATGAGTGAGCTTCTTCATTAGTTCGCCATCATTGGTAAAGAGTAGTAGCCCAGTGGTGGCTCTGTCCAAGCGTCCTACAGGTTTTACATTGCCCTTGGCAGCTCCAGCAATAAGTTCCATTACGGTTTTACGTCCTTTTTCGTCCTGAGTTGTAGTGATGAATCCTTTGGGTTTGTTCAGTAGGATATATTCTTTTTTCTCCGCAGAGAGAACTTTCCCGTCAAACTTTACCACATCGGAAGGTTGTACACGATAGCCCAATTCAGTCATAGGTTTTCCATTGACTTCTACATTCCCTGCACTGATGTAGCGATCGGCTTCTCTTCGAGCACAGATACCCGCATTGGCGATATATTTGTTCAGGCGAATACCCTTACTTTCATCCGAGGTGTGAGGTTTGCTTGCTTTTTTGTAAAAAGGTTTCGTATATTCAGGTTCAAATCCTTGCTCTTTGGAAAGAAAAGGCTTTTCCTTATTGGAAGTCTCTCTTTTCTTAGAGTTAAAAGATTTTTCTTTAGAGGACAAACGTTTGTCTTTTCCTTGAGCGGAAGTATTTTTAGGTGAAAAGGATTTCTTTTCGTTATTTTTTTTAGAATTTGATTGCATCAGGCAAATTTTTCGCAAAAGTAATAAATATTTATTAGCTTACCAAACATTCACTTCCATTTCTAAAGAAATTTGGAAGTGTTTTTCTACTTGTTCTTGTATGTAATGAGCTAGAGAAAGGATATCATTTCCTAGAGCTCCTCCATAATTAACAAGTACTAAGGGTTGCTGGGTATGCACCCCAACTTTTCCCATTCTTAAGCCCTTGAGGTCACAACTTTCGATCAGGAAAGCTGCTGGGATTTTTTCTTGTGTATTGGAAACCCAATAATGAGGAAGGTGAGGATATCTCTTCTGGAGGGAAAGAAAACAATCCCGTGATACAATAGGATTCTTAAAGAAACTACCACTATTACCTAATTCATTAGGGTCAGGGAGTTTTGACCTTCGGATGTGCTTGATAATTGTAGCAATATGCTCAGGAGTTTCTTCCCAGTAATTCTCAGAGAGTATTTTCTGGATATTTCCGTAATCTGTTTTGAAAGAATGATTTTTCTTGGTAAGTTGAAAGGTAACCGAGAGAATTACATACCTTCCTTTGCTTTGCTTGAATATAGAATCCCGATAGCCAAAAAGGCAATCAGCCTTATAGAAAGTAACTTTTTCTTTAGTTTGACGATCAAAGGCTTCACATGAGTGGAATACATCCTTGACCTCTACCCCATAGGCTCCAATATTCTGAACAGGGGCTGCCCCTACACTTCCATAAATAAGAGATAGATTTTCTACTCCTCCGTAACCTTGTGCCACACAGGTATCAACAAATTCACTCCAATTCTCTCCTGCTTGTGCTTTGATTAGAATATAGTCTTCATTTTCTTGTTCAATAGTAACCCCTTTGCAAGTCATTCTCAGTAAGGGAATTTCTATATCCTTGGTAAGGAGGATATTGCTTCCTCCTCCTAGGACTTTTAGGGAAGGATAAGTGGAGATAGCCTCAATAACCTCATCTTCAAAAGAAGTTTCAATGAGCAAATGCGCCTTATGATCAATACCAAAAGTATTGTAAGGCTTTAAGGAGATATCTTTGTATTGTTTCATAAAAAATCAAGGGTTAGAAGCGTCCTTCTAGTTCATTTAGTGTCAGTGAGGTGTATATTCTTTTTCCGAAAGGAGAAAGAGTAGTCTCTGTACAAGAAAAAAGATCTGATACGAGTTGTTCTTGCTCTTCCAAAGAGAGGGATTGTCCTGCCTTAAGGGAGAGGCTTCTTGCAAGATCCTTGGCGAGAGCTTCCTGCTGAGAGAATTCCTCTTGAGGGATTCCCTCCAGTGATTCTTCAAGGATTGTATGTAGAATTTCCAGTACTTGACTTTCTTTTACTAGAGAAGGTAAGCCTGTTACAGATACTATATTCTGCCTGATTTCTAATAAAAAACCTGCCTTGTTAAGTAATGGAATAAGAGGTTCTAAGCTTAGAATTTCAGAGGAAGAGAACTCAAATTCCAAAGGAAAAAGTAAGGACTGGCTTACACTTTTTCCCTCATTGAGTCGCTTGTAATATCGCTCATATAGGATCCGCTGGTGTGCTCTGGGGGCGTTAATAATTAGTATCTTGTCCCTGAGATAAGTAATGATATATTTTCTTTGGAAATATAAAATAGTACGAGTTTTGTTCTCTACCTCCAGCTGTAATAGTGGTGAAGCAGAGCTATCTTCCTCAAGGCTTTCATTAGCCTTGGAAGGGATACGTTCTCCATAAGAAGAGGGAATACTATAGAGGCTTTCCCAAGCCTTTGTTTCTTTCTTAGAGAAAGAAGAGGAGCGGTTGGGTTCTTCTTGGGTCATCTGGAAAGGGTTAAAGTTTCTATCTACCTGATAAGTAGGTGTTTTGGCTTCTCTATCCTTATAACTATAAGGGACTTCATTGCTTTCGTCCAAGGAAAAATCAATAGTAGGGAAGATGTGGAACTGCCCTAGGCTATGCTTAATAGCTGAACGTAATAAGGTATAGATAGCCTGATCATTGTCAAACTTAATTTCTGTTTTAGTAGGGTGTATATTGATATCAATATGCTTGGGGTCAAGTTCCAAATACAGAAAATATTCAGGCTGTTCTCCTTCCTTAAGGAGTCCTTCAAAAGCACTCGTTACGGCGTGGTGTAGGTATCTGTTCCTGATAAATCGGTTATTTACGATAAAAAACTGGAGAGATTTGTTCTTTCTAGCACTTCCCTTGCATACATAACCGTGTATCCGAACAATATCTGTCAGCTCCTCTACAGGAACCAACCTTTCATTGAGCTTTGATCCAAAAAGTTGAACAATTCTTTTCTGTAAAGTGGTGGCAGGGAGCACTATTTGTTCCTGATCGTTATTATGTAGGGAAAAATAGATGTTAGGATGAGCTAGCGCAACCCGATGGAATTCGTCCAAGATATGCCGATATTCTACTGTGTCGGACTTCAAGAAATTTCTTCGTGCAGGAATATTAAAAAACAAATTCTTCATAGCAATAGAAGTTCCTTTCTGAGTGACAACCGGTTGCTGTTGTATGATTTTATTTCCTTCAATCAGCAGAGAAGTGCCTACTTCCTCTCCCTCTTGGCAGGTGATAAGCTCTACCTGAGCCACAGCAGCGATAGAGGCGAGAGCTTCTCCACGGAATCCTTTTGTATGAAGGGAAAATAAATCCTCTGCAATACGGATTTTGGAAGTAGCGTGTCGTTCAAAAGCCAAGCGCGCATCAGTAGGAGACATTCCTATTCCATTATCAACTACTTGTACAAGCGTACGCCCAGCCTCCTTGAGGAATAGCTTTACTTCGCTTGCTTTTGCATCAATAGCGTTCTCTAAAAGTTCCTTAACAGCAGAGGCAGGACGCTGAATGACCTCACCTGCCGCAATTTGGTTAGCTACATTATCAGGAAGTAGTCGTATAATATCAGGCATTTAAAAGGTTCTTTAAGGGTTTCTTAATAATGAATTAAGACTGTTTTTGTGTGAAAAGAATGTTTTAGTGTTATTTTCTAAAGAAAAAAGATATATCAAAATCAAATAAGTAAAAAGTAATAAATAATAATACTAAAAAGATAAGCCATAGAGAATAACTAGGGGATTTTCTCTTAGCGGATTGGTGTTTTTGTCGAGAACTCTCCCAGAGCTTGCGAAAGGAATGAGCGCGGAGCTGATGCTTGGGGATGCTAAAGCCATTTCTCTCTTCAGTCTCCTTATAATAACGAGGGACATAGGTGAAAGGCTTGATAGCAGGGAGCTTAAAAAAACGTATTTTCACAAAAACTATTCTTATTTTGAGGTGCGAAAATACAATATTTTTAGCTAAAAAAACAGAAAACTTATTAACAGCTCTTTTTCTTAAACTTATACATAAGGGAAGAGTTGTGATAGTCTCAGTGGCGATGTTTGAAAATTTTTATAGTTCTAAGGTTGTTTTTTTCTTAAAAAAGTGATATATTTGCATTCTGAATAAGAGTTATTTCTCCTTGAATAAGGTAACAAGGAAAAATATAAATAAATACAAACAAAACAATATAAGAAAAATGAAAAATTTACTTTTAATTATCTTTGGTTGGCTGATGATGATTTCCCTTATTGGGAGTGTGATTTTCTTTATGATGATTCTTCTGGCAATGTTCTTTACTCCTGCCAGTGAGACTGTTACATTCCTTTGGGCTTGCCTAATAGCTATAGTGCTTATTCCTGCTTATAAGGGGTTGTACCATATCCATAGCCTCTGGGACAAGTATCTTAAGGAATATCGAGATGAACAGCTTGAAGAGAAAGAGAATAGCTTAGAGATGCCTTTCCTTAAAAAAGAAACTCAACTCAGAAATAGTTCTGTGGTTATTAATGAGCTTCCTCCTTTGAAAAATAAGCAAGATAGAGCAAATATTGAAGATGTTAATAAGCGTATAGAAGAAATTCGTTCTGCAGCTAATGATAAGCTTAATAAAATTAAAAAGGAAGACATTACACAGCCTAAGAAAGATGGAAGTTATTTTGTGAATAAATACACCTCTGAGAAGTCTATTCTGGTAGATACTATCTTTGAGAAAAAAGCTCAACAACCAGAAGGAGACCCTATTATAGAACCCCTTGGTAAAACTCTAGAGGAACAACCCTCTAACCAGAAAACAGATGTTCCTGCTAAGGAACAAGCTTCTGTTGAGAAAAAAATAGAAAAACCAACTTCTTTAAAGCAAGGAGAAAATAAAGAAGAAACTAAGAGCTATAAACCTAAAGGGAAGGGCAAGCAAAATAGAAATAAAAGAAAAAAATAACAACATAAACAGAAAGATTCTAGCACTATTTGCTTAGAATCTTTCGTTTATTTGAGTAAAAATGTTTAAAAGGCTTATTACATATCCATTCATTTGGCTTGTGCGCTTCTATCAGGTAGCTATTTCACCTTTGAAACCTCCTACTTGTCGCTTTAGCCCTACCTGTTCCACTTATGCCATAGAAGCCCTTCGCAAATATGGACTTCTCAAAGGAGGAGCACTTGCTCTAAGGCGTATTATGCGTTGTCATCCTTGGGGAGGGAAAGGCTATGATCCAGTGCCTTAATCTTATCTACGATTACTTGGGCAAGGAGTGTCTTACTCTCAAGAGTCCATCCTGCAATATGAGGTGTGAGTATTACATTTTCAGCATTTAATAGGTAAGCAAAAGGAGCTGGAAGTTCTTGAGTAAAGAAGTTCTCAAACGAAGAAGGTTCATACTCTAACACATCTAGTCCTGCCCCCAATATTTTCCCAGATTGTAGAGCTTTTACAAGATCTTCTGTATTTACACTTTTACCACGAGCTGTATTAATAAGCCAGAAATCTTTGGCAAATCCTTTGATAAAATCCTCATTGACCATATTCAGGGTGAGAGGAGTCTCAGGAGTATGTAGGCTAACCACATCTACTTCTTTTTGGAAATGCGCTAAGGATACCTGAGTAGCACAATCATCACCCACACTTTCCTTGATGTCATAGCAGAGAACTCGACAATCGAAGCCTCGTAATTTTCTTGCAAAGGCTTTTCCCATATTGCCATAGCCAATGATTCCTACCGTAAGGGAGTCTAGTTCTAGTCCTCTATTTTCTTCCCTGAGCCAAATACCTTTTCGGATTTCTTGATCGGCTTTTTTGAGCTTATTAAGCAAGGCTAATAATAGGGCTAAGGTATGGTTACCCACTGCATTTCGGTTCCCTTCAGGAGAGGAGATAAGGGCGATGCCTTTGCTTTCTGCATAATCAGTGTCAATATTCTCCATACCTGCTCCTACCCGAGCAATAAATTTCAGCTGTGTAGCCTTGTCAATAAAATTTTTGTCAATACGAAATCGACTACGAATAACGATTCCATCATAAGTATTTATTTTGGTTTCGATTGTCTCTTTGGAGCTTTCATAATCTATATCATTCTGAAAACCAGCTTCGTTAAGCTGTTCTAATAGTAAGGGATGGTTCTTGTCAATATGTAATATTTTCATTTTTACTAATTAAGAATTAATGATACACAAAAGTACGATTTTTTTTCCTATCTTTACCCCTCATTAAATACATAAATAAATGTTAGTTGATTTTGATTCTTTATCTGATACGGCAAAGGTATGGATTTACCAGTGTAATAGAGCTCTTACAGAAGGAGAACTCTCTGAAATAGAAGCTGATATAAAGGAATATCTCTCAGGATGGGTTTCTCACGGGAGCCTCATCAGGAGTGCTTTCGAGCTTCGCTATGGGCGATTTATTATTATAGCTGCTGATGATAGTCAGCATATAGGAGGTTGCTCTCAGGACGATTTGGCACGTTTTATCCAAACTCTGGAGCAGAGATATCATATTCTTCTGCTGGATAAGATGAATGTTACTTATAGGCACGAGGGAGAGATATATTATGTGCCCTTGACAGATTTTAAGAAGCTTGCTCAGCAGAAGAAGATTTCACAGGAGACTATTGTTTTCAATAATTTAGTGAATAATAAGTATGAATATGAGCATTCTTGGGAGACAACAGTGCTCAATAGCTGGCATAGTCGATTTCTTAAATAAATTAAACAATCAAAAAGAGGCTACCTTTTTGATAGCCTCTTTTAATTTCTATAAAAATTGAAGAAATTATTTCTTAGCAGATACTTTTACTACAAGCTCTACTTCATCATTGATAAGGCGGTCTTTTAAATCTCCGAATACAGACCCAGAGTTATAATTTACTCCATAATCTACACGGTTGATTTCAAAAGGTTTAGACTCAAGTGTTACAGAGCTATCAGTTACAGTAAGGGTAGCAGGGAAGCTGATGGTTTTGGTTTTTCCCTTTAGAGTAAGGTCTCCAGTTACATTGGTTCCATCAAATGCGGTAAGCTTAAAAGTACCAGTAGGATATTGTCCTACATTAAAGAAATGATCAGCTTTGTCAGCCTCTCCAGTTCCTTTTAGGTGAGCTTCTAGGTCTAGCTTTCCTTTGTCTTCAGTGAGATCAGTTACTGTAATAGAATTCATATCTAGAACAAATTCTCCAGATACTTTTCCATTCTCAAGGGTGAAAGAACCACTCTTAAGAGCGATAGTTCCATTGTGGCTTCCTGTAGGCTTAGACCCTTTCCACTCTACTACAGAAGTAGGCTCGATATTGAAAGTGCCAGATACACCAGTTTCAGTTAGTTGCTCAGCAGAAGCCTCTGCTTGTCCTTCCTGAGGTTGTGTGGTGTTGTTACAGCTAGCTAAGCTAAGTGCAAAAACAACAGCAGTTGATAATACAATTTTTTTCATTTTTTTATGTTTTTTAATAAAGGGCAAAAGTAAGATTTATTTTTAGATTAAACAGTTACAAAAAGATTAAATTTAATGTAAAAATATTAAAAAGAAGGGGCTAGAGGTCTATCCGTAGAGAATATTTGGATTCCTTTTTTTGCCCATTCATTATAGAGATGATTTCCTTTGGCTTCAGCTCGTTTATCTAGATTTCCTAAAGTCCCAAGGATAGCAGGGATTTTCAGTTCATTGAGTTGCTGATATATAGCATCAGAAGCTAGATGTACTCCAGTGAAAGCCAGTAGTTTATTCTTAGGAATTCCTGTTTGTAGAATACGTTCTAGTTCTTCTTCATTACGGATGGTTACCGAGATGAGCATTTCAGGAGCTACCTTGTGTAAGGCTTGAGCCTGGGCTACATTATAGCTGATGAGAACTACCTGCCCTTGCATACCTTCAGCACGGACAAGGTCAGCTACTTTCTGGTAGGAGATGCCTTTCTTGAAGTCCAACATTAGGTAGGCATGATGTTGCTTACTCCAAGAAAGCACTTCTTTAAGAGTAGGAATTTTGAATTCTGTAACGGAACCAAAATCATCAATAAGCCTTTCCTGAAGGAGTTCTTCCCTTTTAAGAGACGAAACGATTCCTTTTCCTGTAGCGGTACGTCCTAGCTGGTCGTCATGCATTAGAAATAACTCTCCATCAGCACTCTCGAAAATGTCAATTTCAAAACTATGGATACCTTTCTTGGAGAGATATTGTATAGTCTGTAAGCAATTCTCAGGATATCCAGCAATGCCTTTTCCTGCACGATGGGCAGAGATAATAGGCTTTTGTGAATAATAGGAAATATTCGTGATTTCTGCTTGAGGGGTAATTTGCCCTGAAGAAGCATTTTTGCAAGCTACTCCTATAAAAGAAAGAAGTAGGAATAAGAGGATTTTTTTCATTTTTACATTCAGTTTTCAAGGGGCAAAGATACATCAAATTTTGGAAAAACTTCTCTAGCCTTTTGTTTTGATTTTCAAAAAGATAACTCTTTTGGAGGAATTCTTAAAGGAGAAAAGCTCTCAGAAAGTAAATAAGATGTAATTATTTAATTATTTTTTAGAAATAGACTCAATAAAATTGTAGTTTTATTAACTAAAAAAGGAGGGAATTGTGATATTTGTATGATTTAAAATTCGTATATTTGCGGGAAAATAAAAACCTAATCTTTATGCGAATCAAAATAAGTATTTGCTTATTATTTTCCCTATTTGGACTATTAAATACCTTTGCTCAGGAGAAGCAAATAAGTGGAGTCGTTAAGAACCCACAAGGGCTTCCTCAAGCGAATGTATTGGTTCAGCTCAAAGGAAAGGCTACTGGAAGTACCCAGACCAATGCAGAGGGAAAATATACGATCCTTGCTCAAGAAGGAGATATATTAGTGTTCTCTTTCTTGGGGATGAAAACTGTGGAGCGTTCCGTGGGAAATGCCTCCACTATAGAGGTAGCTCTTGAGAGTGATATAGCCAAAGGACATCTACCACAGGCTGCTCCTTCAGAGAGTTCTACAGTGGCACGTACCAATGTGCGTGGTCCTTCATCTATCTATGGGACTAGTAAGCCCTTATGGGTAGTGGATGGCATAATCCTTGATGATGGAGTGGAGCTAAGTCCAGATGACCTCTCTTCCTCAGATGCTAAAACACTTATCGCTTCTGCTCTGGGAGGACTTTCTTCAGATGACATTGCTTCTTTCAAGGTGCTTAAGGACGCTTCTGCTACTTCTATCTATGGTACTCGTGCAGTAGCAGGGGTAGTGGTGATTACCACTCGTAAAGGAGCGCAGGGGTCTAGTAGCATTTCTTATACAAATGAATCAACTTTTAGGCTTGTTCCTACCTATGATAATTTCAATATAATGAACTCTCAAGAGCAAATGGATTTCTATATGGAGATGCTCAGAAGAGGAAATTATTCTTATCATACACTTACTACTCGCAAGTACAAAGGAGAAATCGCACGAATGTATGAATTGCTTAATACAGCAGGTCCTGATGGGCGCTTTGGGTTAGATAATACAGATGCCGCCAAGACGGCTTACTTACAAGCTGCAGAACGCCGTAATACAGACTGGTTTGCTAAACTTTTCCAGACGAATGTAATGCAGAACCATTCGGTGAGTATCTCTACAGGAACAGAGAAAGCGTCTTATTATGCTTCTATTGGGGTTCTTACAGACCCAGGTTGGATGAAGTTTAGCAATAATGACCGTTATTCAGCCAATCTTAATGCTAATTATAAGCTTAGCAAAAAATGGACTTTCAATGTAATCGTCAATGGAGCTTATCGGGAAGCAAGAACACCAGGAAGCGTGGATCCTCTTACAGGGAAAGTATCTTCCTCTCTTGACTTAAATCCTTATTCCTATGCACTAAATGCCTCCCGTACCCTTTCTCCCTCTCAGTCCTATACCTATCGTTATGCTCCGATGAATATCTTTGAGGAATTGCAAAATAATTATACCAATACTAGTGTAGGAGATATCAAAATACAAGGGAGACTTGCTTGGAAAATTACCCCAAAGGTAGAAGCTACAGCTCTTGGAGCTATTAAGTACCAGAGTATCGCTCAGGAATTAAACCAGACCGATGATTCTAACTTAGCTAGAGCCTACCGTGCTGCGGACAACCTCAATATCATCAATAGAAATGATTATCTGTATGAAGATCCTTATGATGATTTCGATACCCGTAGAACGGTGCTTCCAGAGGGAGGAATTCGAGAAAAAACACAGAGTATCCTCAATGGAAAAGATTTCCGTGCAACCATTGACTACAAGGATTCTTTCTCCAAGGGAATTCACAAAATACAGCTCTTTGGAGGAGCAGAGACCAATGACACTTACCGCAATAAAGATTGGAATAAGAACTTTGGTTTGCTCTATCAATTAGGTGAAATTTCTTTCTTCTCTTATGAAGCTCTTAAGCAGATACAGGAAAGTACCAGCCCTAACTATTATACCGTAACCAATACCACTACCCGCAACGTAGCTTTCTTCTCTAACGCGACTTATGCTTATAAAGATAAGTATATTTTCAATGGAACACTTCGTACCGATGCTACCAATAAGTTTGCTAGCTCTCGTTATATTCGCTGGATGCCTACTTGGAATGTCGCTCTTACTTGGAATGTTTCCAGAGAAAAATTCTTCCCTAGCCTAAAACCGCTTTCTAACCTATCCTTTAAAGCTTCCTTTGGTTTAACTCCAGAGAGCCCATCAGTGAGCAATTCCTTGGCAAGAATTGTAGGAGATGTTCCTTGGCGAAGCCACAGCCGTACTCGAGAAACAGCTCTTAAGGTGGCTGATGTAGCCAATTATGACCTTACTTACGAGAAAACACAAGAGCTCAACTTAGGTACTCAGATAGGTTTATTTAAAAATCGTATCAATGTAGCTCTAGACTGGTATACCCGTAATAACTATGACCTTATTGGGCGTGTGCCAACCCAAGGACTTAACGGAAGTATCCTCAGTTATGGAAACGTTGCTGCTATGCGTTCTTATGGTGTTGATTTGAGCCTTGAGACACAGAATATCAAGCTCAAAGACTTCTCTTGGACAACTACTTTTATCTATGCTAAGAACGAGAACAGAATCACAGAGCTCTATGTAGATGCTTCTATGGAGAATATGGTAAGTGGAAATGGTTTCTCTAAGCAAGGCTATCCTGTAGGTTCTATCTTCTCTATTCCTTTTAGAGGACTTAATCAAGATGGACTTCCTACCTTTGCTGATGCCAATGGAAATACAACTATTGACGGGCTCCGTTTTGACCAACGTGATAATCTGGATTTCCTCCAATATTCAGGAACTGTTAAGCCTACTGATGTAGGTAGCTTAGGTAACTTATTCAAATACAAAGGCTTGTCCCTTAATGTGTTGTTTACCTATTCTTTTGGTAATGTATTACGATTGCCTACCGCCTTCAAGGCAAGTTATGATAATGATGCCTTGGCAATGCCTAAAGAATTTGCCAATCGCTGGATGCAACCAGGTGATGAACGCCGTACCAATGTTCCTGTGATAGCTTCCTTATATCAGCAAAATGAAATGCCTACCTTACAGTATGCCTATACAGCCTATAACTATTCCGATGTACGTATTGCCAAGGGTGATTTTGTCCGCCTAAAAGAGATTTCTTTAGGATATGATTTTGACAAAGAGACAGTTCGTGCAATGAAAATCAAACGTTTAGGAGTGAAATTACAAGCCACTAATCTCTTCCTATTATATGCCGATAAGAAGCTTAATGGAGCAGACCCTGAAGTGGTTGGAAAGAGTACTTTTATCCCTAATCCTAAACAAATTACCTTTAGCTTGCGTGTAGGATTATAACTTTTAATCTGTTTGAAATGAAAAAAATAATTACATTCTTAATAGCTCCTTTCTTACTTAATTTGGTAGCTTGTGATAAATTTCTGGATAAAAATCCAGACAGCCGAGTAGAGCTGGATACTGCCGAGAAGGTTCAGAAATTCCTAGTGAGTGCTTATCCGAGTGTCTCTCCAGCTGTACTTACTGAGTTTTCTTCTGATAATATAGATGATATAGGGGCGAATAACCGATACACTTTGCCTTTTATAGAAGAAATTGTTTATTGGAAGGACTTCCACGAATACGGAAATCGTGATGGGCTTCGTTCTATCTGGAATGATTCTTATTCGTCTATCTATCATGCCAATCTTGCCTTGGAGGCGATAGGCAAGTTGCCAGATTCACCTAGAGCAAGAGCTGCTAAAGGAGAAGCTCTCGTGGCACGTGCTTATGCTCACTTTGTACTAGTGAATCTCTTTGGAAAGCATTATAATACCACCACTAGTAGTACTGATTTAGGAATTGCTTATGTAGATGCTCCTATTACAGAGTTCCGAGCACAACGCCCTCGTAATACAGTAGCAGAGGTATACCAACGTATAGAACAAGACCTTACAGAAGGATTAGCCCTAATTAATGATTCTTATTATAGTGTCCCAAAGTTCCATTTTACCAAGAAAGCCGCTCAGGCTTTTGCAGCACGTTTTTATTTGTATAAAGAGAATTGGGTGAAAGCTGAGGAAATGGCTACAGCAGTATTGGGAGAAACTATTGTTCCTAGTGTATTGCGTAACTGGAGCGCTTTTCAGTCCTTACTCCCAGGAGACCCTCACGCCAAAGAATTCAGCCGAGATGATGTAGAAGCCAATATTCTTCTTACAACTATCGTAACCAAAGCCAATAGCTATATTGATGAAACTTCGGTAGCCCGCTTTACACACGGAGCAGCTTTGGCTAGTAGGGAAACTTTTTTGGACGGGAATAACCTTTGGGGAGGTGATCAGTCTGCTTATAAAGATAAACCTTATGTAAGATACAGACCTGAAATCAGCAAATATACTTTTACAAAATATCCTAAGTATGCCAATAGCCGTTCTCAAGTGGCTCTCTTCAATTCCGATGAGATATTGCTCATACGTGCAGAGGCTCGAATCTTGCAAAGTAATTATACAGGTGCCTTGTCAGATTTGAATCTTTTTACTTCCAGATACCTTACAGTGGCTACCGCTTATACTCAGAGTGATATCAATACCGCTTATGATAGGATAGCTTCTTCAAGCTATGATACCACTACTAAGCTTAGCTATGCTACTCAGAAGAAAGCCCTACATCCTGCTTTTACAATTCCTTCAGGGGCTGAGAATATGATTCATTACTTGCTTCAGTGTCGTAGGTTACTTACCTTAGGAGAAGGATTGCGCTGGTATGATATTCGCAGATATGGAATAGAAGTTTATCGCCATCAGTTAGATAACGAGGGTAATGCCTATGTAAAGGAAGTACTTACCCCTACTGATAACCGTCGTACTTTACCTCTTCCTGTAGATGTAGTAGCGGCAGGTTTAGAACAGAATCCAAGATAGTAAAACTAGAAATATGAAAAAAATAGCATTAACATTCTTATTAGTAACCCTTACGTGGTCTTGTCAGAAAGATGAGCCAAGTAAGAGTGATAGTGTAGTACAGCTCACTACACAGGAAGAAGTGCAGAACCGAACAGAATTAGACAGATATATCCTTGAGAAATTCAATAATGCCTATAATCTCCAGATTGTTTATCGTTATTCCGAGAATGATATCAGCCGTATTCTTAGGTATACAGCACCTCCTTCCACAGCAAAAACACTGGAAGCGGTGAACTTCCTTAAGTATATGTACTATGATCCCTATAATATGATTGCTCCTCCAGGATTTTTGCAGAACTATTCTCCTAAGCAATTGGTGCTTATCGGTTCTCAGGCATATTCGGATACGGGCTCTCGCTACAATGGTGCTGCGACCAATGCAGTAAAGATAGAGCTTACAGGGATCAATGAAAGAGTATTCAATACCAATTCAGATTCCGAAATTAAGGATATTGATAATCGTGTGCTAAGGCTTATTTATCACGAATCATCTCATTTGTTGGAGCAAACCAAAGTTATCCCTCCAGCCTATGAAAGGCTCTCTGCAGCCGACTATAAGGGAAGTGCTTGGACTACCGCTTGGTCAGGAGAAACTTACCTGAAATCGGGCTTTATCAGTGCTTATGGGAGTGATAATATTCACGAGGATTTCGTAGAGATGATTGCCCGTTATATTATCTATTATCAGAAAAACCAATGTGGCTGTGAGACAACAGACTCTTCCTTGGATACCGATGGAGATGGGCTTAATGATACAGCTTACAATACTTGGAAAGCGAGAATTCTTCGCAAGGGATATATCTGGGAAGAGGAACTTGCTAAAGCTGATGGAAAAAATAATGAGTCTGCTGATTATACAGGAAAGGAAATTATTCTTATGAAAATAGGAATCGTTAAGAGCTATCTCCAGAGAGAATGGAATATAGACCTTGATGCCTTAAGGGCGGAAATTCACACTCGACATGCTAATCTGCCCAATAAAGATTTTTCTCAATATGAATGGTAATTTATGAAAAAGTATATATATATGTTCGTCGCTTGCTCTTTCCTTATGGCTTGCGACCAAAAAGAAGAAGCAGTATATGATCAGAGTTATGTACAGCGTACTAATGCAACCGTAACAGAATATTCAAAAGTCCTAGAGGAAGCTCCCAATGGCTGGCTATTGCGCTTATACCCAGGGGAAAACCAATACTATGGAGGGTATAATTTTATTGTATCTTTTGCAGGAGGGAAAGTTACGGCTGTTTCAGAAGTTAATACTACAGAAGCTACCTCTGACTATTCTTTGAGCTTTAATGAAAAGGTAATTCTCTCCTTTGATACTTATAATGAAGTATTACACCAATTTGTAGAACCCTCTTATCTATTTCCAAGAGGGAAGGAAGGAGATAATCAGTTTGAAGTACAATCCTATGAGAATGGTGTTTTTACTCTCAAGGGGAAACACTCTCTTAACCTAATGACTCTTAGTAAGTTCGAAGGGAATAAGACAACCTATTTGGATAAAATACGAGCCAGAGAAGCACAATTCAAAACCGTAGGAATTACTCCTATTACCCTCAATGGAAAGGAAATAAAGCTAGTTCTTCATCCTACTTTACATCAGCTTTCGATAACAGGAGAAAATATTGACTATCAGAAAGGATTTGTTTATACCGACACAGGATTGAAGCTCTATGAACCTATTGTGGTAGAAGGAAAAACGTTCTCAGAATTTTTGATCTCTGAGGATAACCAAAAGCTCTCTACTCCTGATGGAACGATAGAAACAGCTTTGGTATATACACTTCCATATAATTTCCAAACCAAGCGTTTGATACTGAACCTATCAGATGACAGATGTAGTAGCCCTTCTGCTTTCTCTAAATTATATAATCAGTATAAGGAAGTTACTTATAATAGGCAGAACTATACTATTACCCCTAAAGTACAATTAGGGCTCAGTGGGGGAGAAGCTGCCTTGACTTTTTCTCTCTATCAAGCGACTTCTACAGCTCGTTATACCTTGGATTTTTTACCCGTTCCAGGACATTCTAACCAAGTGAATATTGTAGAGGGGGTAAGGAGCCTTAACTGGAATGTATTTGCTGTACTTTACCCTATTGTGCAAAGCTTGGTAAAGAATGCTCCTTATGAAATTACTGATGTTAATGGAGATGGAACCCAGTATAAGCTCACTAGCGTTAAGAATAGTGAAATTAGCTTCTTGACTACACCACAAAGGGCGACCCTTCCTTATAACTTCACTACTCGTAGGGCAAATTTACGTTTTGCTACTGATTATGCTTGCCAAACAATGATAGATGCCTATACAGCCGTACAAAACTATACTCGTACAGTGAATGGAAGTACAGTTACAGATGTTTTGGGGAATACAATCTATTTTGGGAAAAATGGAAATAATGTAGGCTTTCATTTCTATCTGACTCGCACAGGAAGAACAGGGCAAATCAACGCAGTACGTAATATAGATTTCCTTCCTGTCCCTTGTGATACCAATCAGATGAATATGATAGATAAGGGTACGCTCACTAACAATACCAATTGGGGTTCTTATAGCTACCTACTTCCCATTGTGAATATTTTTATCCAGAATGCACCTTATACAATGTCTAATGATGGCTCTGGGTATATCCTTTGGACAAGTGTAAAAAATTCAAATATATGGTTTTATACTTACTAAAAAGGTGAGTTTTAGGTAAAATAGGCTATCCGAAAAGGATAGCCTATTTTTTTGAAGATTAAAATTTATGAAAAAAATCGAAAATTTAGCTTTCTAAGCAGTAAGTAAGTGCTTGGTGAATCCAGATTTATTGAGCTTTTCCTCAGCATAAGCACGAGTAACTATGAGCTTTTTCTCTTCAGTACTAGGAAGGGAGAACATAGCATCAGTGAGGATACTTTCACAGAGAGAGCGTAGTCCTCTTGCACCCAGCTTGTATTCTAAGGCTTTTTCAACTATGAAATCTAACGCTTCTTCTTCAAAGGATAATTCTATATCATCCATTCCAAAAAGTTTGATATATTGCTTTATTATGGCGTTTTTAGGTTCAGTGAGAATCATCCTAAGCGTCTGTTCGTCCAATGGATTCATATAGGTAAGTACGGGAAGCCTTCCGATAATTTCAGGGATAAGCCCGAAGTCTTTTAAATCCTTATGGGTTACATATTGTAGGAGATTCTTATCATCTACGCGAGTCTCTTTAGAGGTATTGTAGCCCACTGCCTGACGATTCATTCGTTTGGCAATAATCTGCTCAATTCCATCAAAAGCTCCTCCTGCGATGAATAGAATATGCTCAGTATTGACCTCAATATATTTCTGGTCAGGATGCTTACGCCCGCCCTTAGGTGGGACATTCACAATAGAACCTTCAAGGAGCTTTAATAAGGCGTGCTGAACCCCTTCTCCAGAGACATCTCTTGTAATAGAAGGATTATCTCCTTTGCGAGCAATTTTATCAATTTCATCAATAAAAACGATGCCTCTTTCTGCTCTATCTACGTCATAATCAGCAGCTTGCAGAAGTCGTGTAAGGATACTCTCTACATCTTCCCCTACATATCCAGCCTCCGTGAATACTGTTGCATCTACAATGGCTAAAGGGACATTGAGCATTTGAGCAATGGTGCGAGCCATAAGGGTTTTTCCAGTCCCCGTTTGCCCTACCATTACAATGTTACTCTTTTGGATTTCTACCTCATGTTCGTCTCTGTCCTGTAATAAGCGTTTGTAGTGGTTATATACAGCTACAGAGAGTACTTTTTTGGTAGCTTCTTGCCCAATAACATACTGGTCAAGGAAGAGCTTGATTTCAGTAGGTTTCTTCAGAAGAAGATCCTTATTGAGTGCCATTATGGCTTTTTTCTTATTGTTTTCGATTTCAGAACGCCAAATGCTTGCCGCTTGTTCTATACAATAGTTACAGATATATACGTTGCTTTCCACCCCACTAGACACCAGGAAGACATCCTTGCTCGAGTGGCGTCCACAGAAAGAACAGGTTTCAGTAGTTGTACTCATAGAATGTTGAATTTTAAGGTTATTTTTCTCGGATAAGTACCTCGTCAATCATCCCAAAATCTTTAGCTTCCTTAGCAATCATCCAGTAATCACGATCACCAGTTTGGATGACTTCTTCTAAGGATTTTCCAGAATGATGAGCGATAATTTGAGCTAATTCCTCTTTAATTTTTAGGATTTCACGAGCGGTAATTTCTATATCACTTGCTTGTCCTTGAGCACCTCCTAAGGGCTGGTGAATCATCACACGAGAATGAGGAAGGGCAGAACGCTTGCCTTTAGCTCCTGCACAAAGGAGTACAGCCGCCATAGAGGCTGCCATACCTGTACAGATAGTAGCTACTTCTGGCTTAATGAATTGCATAGTATCATAAATACCCAATCCTGAATATACCTCTCCCCCTGGGGAGTTGATGTAAATTTGGATATCTTTGTTTGCATCAAGGCTTTCTAAGAAGAGTAGTTGAGCTTGTATGATATTGGCAACGTGTGAATTAACATCTGTTCCTAAGAAGATGATTCTATCCATCATTAGGCGAGAGAAGACATCCATCTGAGTTACATTCAGCTGTCTTTCTTCCATAATATAGGGGGTCATACTACTAATGATTGTATCATAGTAGGTGCTACTGATCCCTTGGTGTCCGATAGCGAATTTCTTAAATTCTTTAGAATAATTCATAGTGGTAAAAGTTTTTTAATGGTGGTGCTGATGTGTATAGAATTTCTCTATAAAAGAATCCACATCTATAGAAATTTTATTAAGGTTTGCTTTTTCTTTATAGAATGCGATGAGCTTACCTCCTATGAGTTCTCTGTGGATACGGTTTACTTCTTGTTCGTTCTTAAGGGTATTATTTACAAAAGAATCTATCTGAGTTTGTTCTACATCGGTGAGTCCATAGCGAGCAATCTGAGCACGGATAGCATTTTCTGCAAAAGAGCGGATTTCAGGATAAGTTACTTGTAGGTTATTATCTTTGATAATTTTTCCTTCGATAAGCTGATAGCGTAGTCCTTTTTCAGAACGCTCATATTCTTGATCGGCTTGTTCTTGAGTGATTTTTTCCTCACTGGTTACTCGAATCCATTTTTTGAGGAAAGCAGCTGGAAGTTCAAAGTGGGTTTTCTCAAGTAATACTTCAGTAGCATCATCTAAGAGGCGCTGGTCAGCATTAACAAGGAACTCTTCACGGATTCCTTCAGCCACTTTCTCACGGAAAGCTTCTTCAGTGGTGATTCCTTGATTAGGATATAATTGGTTAAAGAAAGCTTCATCAAGAGTAGCAAGAACTACTTCTTGGATATTCTCTATGGTAAAGGTAAGATCAATATCAAGGGTATGTACCACCTCGTGAGGGATTGCAAGAGCTTGCATTAGTACGTGAGCATCCTTGAATAAGTTCTTAGAAGGAAGAGTAAGCTGGTCTCCTACTTGTTTTCCTTTGAGCTGTTCAAGTGCTTCAGGAGTAAGTGACTGGGTAGTGAAAGTGTATTCCTTATCTATGTTTTCTTTTTCATTGAAGAAAGTACCTGTAATTTCAGCATTTTCAGTTACTGCCTCACAAGGGACGAGCGAACCAAAGCGTGTGCGTAGGTGCTCTATCTGAGTGGATACTTCCTTATCTGTAACCTGTATCTCATAATAATCAATAGGGGTAGAGAGGTCAATAGAGAATTCAGGAGCTAAGCCTATTTCAAATACAAAAGTATGTGAAGGAGCATCCCAATCTATATTAGGAGCATCTTCTTTAGGAATAGGTTGTCCTAAAAGGTCTAGGTTCTCTTGAGTAATATACTCATTAAGTTGTTGGCTAATGAGTTTATTGACTTCATCCACTTGGATAGCACGTCCGTATTGTTTTTTTACCATTCCCATAGGGACGTGTCCTTTGCGAAAGCCAGGGATAACGGCATTCTTACGATAGTTATTAAGGGCTTCATCTACTTTAGGTTGATAATCTTTTTTATCAATGACTAAGGTAATTACGGCATTGAGCGCGTCTATGGATTCTTTGCTAATGTTCATTAGGTTGTTTTTTATGTATTGAAAAATTCAGTTGGCAAAAGTACTATAAAATATTGGTTATACCAAATTTTTAGTCAAAAAATATCTTTTAGGAGCTTTCAGAGATTCCTATGAGAATGCTTGCAGCATTTCCCCCGAATCCAGTAGCATTGATGAGGATTTTTCGTAGTGGTCGCTCTGGAAGGCTTTCTAAGTAAGGAATGGGTAGAAAAGTCTGCTTTTGGAGCATAAGAATCGCCATTTGTAGGGCTAGGGCACCACTAGCGGCAAAAGTATGACCTATTTTCCACTTATTGGAGGTGAGTAAAGGGATATTTTCTCGAAAAACTTCTTTGATAGCGTGGTATTCAGACAGGTCTCCCTTAAGGGTACCTGTAACGTGAGGGATGATTACATCTACCTCCGAAGGAGAAATTCCTTCTAGGGCTTGGCGCATACTCTCTTGTAAGGCTGTTCCCTCATCGGAAATTGCCACAGGATGTTGGATGCGTTCGGTAGCGTACCCAATGCCTTGTATAAGGGCTATTGCATTAGGGCGAAAGCCTTCTTCTAGCGCAAATACAGCAGCTCCTTCTCCTAAAACCATTGTGTTGTGATTCTTTTTCCAAGATAGAGGCTGAGAAGGATAATTATCTGAAAGAGAACCATACACTTTGAGAGCTTTCATTTGAGCAAGGGTAAAAGGGGTTAGGGGAGCCTCACTTCCTCCAGCAAGAAATCCCTTCGCCATTCCTGCCTTGAGCCAAGCAATAGCATTGATTATAGCGTGTAAAGCAGTGGAACAGGTAATAGAATGAGAGAGTGCCATACCTTGCCCTTTGGCATCCTGCATTACCCACGAGGCAATATTCCCTAAGGAAGTAGTAGGAGAGGCGAGAGGGGAGCATTTACCTTGTTCTAAGTAGTTCTTATGAGCTTCCTCTAGTAAAGTAGTAGCTCCTCGGGAGGAGCCTATATTTACCCCAAAATCTTTCTCATTATTCCAGCCTGCTTGCCTGAGGGCTTCCCGTGAAGCATAGATGGCATAGAGGACACTGGGGTCTAAGCTCTTGTATTTCGGATTCTCTTCTTGTAGGAGGCTTATTTTCGCAAGACTTTCTGAAGTAATACGCCCTATAGGAAGTTTTTCTGTCCCCAGAGTAAATCCTTCAAAAAAAGGAATGTTTGACAGATAGGATTGCCAAAGGTCTTCCTCACAGGAGCCTAATGGAGAGATACTCCCCATTCCTGTAATAGAAATAGTAGTTTGCAATAGTCAAGGATTAAGAAGTTAGGGCAAAGGTACTATTTTTTTCATTATTTGGCAAGAAATTATTACAAATTTAATGCTTTAGGAGCTTGATTTTCCTAGAGCAATGTTGTATCTTTGCGGAGGTTTTCTCAAGAGTATCTCAACCTTTGAGTTTTTCTTTGGAATTACTAACCCTATTAAATATATTTCTGATGACAGGAGCAGAACTACAACAGAAGCTCAATGAGCATTGTCAGCAAATCCATGATCAACTTTCTGGATTTCTTTTCTATGGTATTCTTAGCTGTGCTGATGGTACTACACTAGCGAAAGCCTCCGCCAATGATGAGGTTTCAAAAACTATTGAACAGGGCTCTGCCTTTAACCTGACAATTGTCAATCAGGTAAAGCAGGTCGTGGCAAGTAACAAAGGCTTAGGAGAATTACAGCTGGATTTTATTCTTATCGAAACCAATAAAATCACCTTTATGATGATGGTCTCTTCACAAGGGAAGTTTTTCTCTATCACGGCTTTGGACAGAGAAAAGGCGAACTTAGGAATTGCCCGCGCCCTTATATACAAAAGTAAAACCGAATATGGAGATATTTTAGATAATTTCTTTTAAAAAAACGATATTATGTTAGCTATAAAAAATCCAACTACCACAGCAGCGTGGAAAGCTTTGCAATTACATTTCGAAAGAGTGAAAGATGTAACCCTACAAGAACTCTTTAAAGAACATCCTACTCGCGCCAAGGATTATTCTCTGGTCTGGGAGGATTTTCTGGTGGATTATTCCAAGAATAATTGGGACGAATCTACACGTAATTTGCTCCTACAATTGGCGGAAGAGTGTGACCTGAAAGCCTCTATTGAAAAATACTTCACTGGCGACAAAATCAACGCTACTGAAGGTCGTGCGGTACTCCATACCGCCTTACGCTCAGCAGAAAAAGAAATCTTGGTTGATGGGCAAAATGTTATCCCTGAAGTGGCTCAGGTAAAAGCCAAAATCAAGACTTTTAGCCAGGAGGTCATCTCCGGAAAGCGTACTGGTTATACAGGTAAGCCTTTTACCGATGTGGTGAATATCGGAATTGGAGGGTCGGACTTAGGTCCTGTAATGGTTACCGAAGCCCTAAAGTTCTACAAAAACCAACTGAACATCCACTTTATCAGCAATGTAGATGGTGATCACGTATATGAAGTCATTAAGCACCTCAACCCTGAGACGACCCTTTTCGTGATTGTCTCCAAAACCTTCACCACTCAAGAGACCCTCTCCAACGCCTTGACGGTGAAAGAGTGGTTCCTCAAAAAAGCCAAGGAAGCCGATGTAGCCAAGCACTTTGTAGCAGTTTCCACCAATCTTAAGAAGATAGATGAGTTCGGCATCGCTCCTGAGAATGTGTTCCCTATGTGGGACTGGGTAGGCGGTCGTTTCTCCTTATGGAGTGCTGTAGGGCTTACCATTGCCCTTTCGGTAGGTTATGAAAATTTTGAAGCGCTCCTTTTGGGTGCCCAGAAGATGGATACCCACTTCCGTACTGCTCCCTTCAAGGAAAACCTTCCCGTTCTTTTAGCTCTGCTCTCTATTTGGTATACCAACTTTTACGGGGCAGAGACTGAAGCGATTATCCCCTATACCCAATACCTACACCGCTTTCCTGCCTACCTACAACAGGCAATTATGGAAAGTAATGGAAAGTATATAGACCGTAGCGGACAACGTGTTGGTTACCAAACCAGTGCCATTGTATGGGGCGAACCAGGTACCAATGCCCAACACGCTTTTTTCCAACTCATTCATCAAGGTACCAAACGTATTCCTGCCGATTTTATTGGCTTTAAGCACTCACTCTATGGAGATAAAGACCACCAAGATAAGCTTATGGCTAATTTCCTCGCCCAAACCGAAGCGCTCATGAATGGTAAGACCCCTGAACAGGTACGTGCCGAGGGCGTAGCGGAACACTTGGTGCCTTTCAAGGTATTCGAGGGCAACAAATCCACTACCACCTTGCTTATTGACAAGCTCACCCCTGAAAGCCTTGGTAAGCTCATTGCCTTATACGAACATAAGATTTTCGTACAAGGGGTACTATGGAATATCTATAGCTATGACCAGTGGGGGGTAGAACTCGGTAAGCAATTGGCAGGTACAATTCTTAAGGACTTTTCAGCCACTGAACCAACAAAACATGATAGCTCTACAGCACAGCTTATTGAGAGAATAAAAAAATAGGATTATAGGGTCTTGGCTCTAATTTAGGACTGAATAAAATTTTAGTTGTCCTTTGCTAAGACCCTATAACTCTTGGAATCCTACTAAATCTTACAACCCTAAAATTAATGATCAAGCAAGAACAAGCCGACAAGTTCTTAGGCAAGCATGAGCCCAAAGAACTCAAAGAAGCCGATTTGGCTTCTTTCTCCGCCCCCTATCAAAAGTTGGGTGCATATATTACAAACCTGATAGACTACCATGAGTCAGCTGCCTTTGAACGGGAGTTTGCCTCCTACAACTTCCCTGATAAGCTCTGGGAGAGCAAGGAAGGAAAGGCACTTGCCTTGCTGCTCTTTGGCAAAGAAATAGCTCCCTACGCACAACGTGTTTGGGATTCTTTAGTAGCCTACCCCTATCAAATAGGGTGGGGTCGTCGCCCTTTCCGCTCGGAGAATCCTGCCGACTATACCGAGGTACAACTCTCTAAGATGTCTACACTGCATAACTATTACGGCTCAGGGGTGGGCGTGTTGCCTATAGCCGAGCAATTCCAATATGTGGTCTATAGGGAGTATAATGTAGAGGAATTCTTTGCCCTAGTGCTTTCAGAGAATCCTGATGCTTACTATGAGCTTTTTAAAGACATTTTCTCCAGCGAGCATGAGATAGGAGGGGTATGTGCCGTACTGATTAAGGCTGCCCTGATGGTGGAGGATACGCGTTACCGCACTTTGGTGGAGCAACTCCTTTTGGCTGCTCAGCTTCAGGAAGGCTTGAGACAAACAATCTTGGAATCTTTGGACGGCACCTCTTTGGCCTCCTTACAGCACTTTATAGAAGTTATTCTCCAGCACAACCTCACCCGCTTTAGCAGTGTGGTACGTGCAGTAGATGTATGGTTTGGCTTTGGCTGGGAAGCCCCCCAACAGTCGGTTGTCAAGCGTACTTTGGAGTTGGCACAAACCTTTCTTTCCGATCGTGCGGCTGCTGAGAAAGCGGTGAGTAGTAAGGACAACATAGAGCGCTATGTTGCTCTATGGTCAGTGGGGCTACGCAGTGTACAACAGGCGATCAGCTTGGCGGTGAAGGCTATCCAAGATCCTCAGACGAGCCACGAGGAACGTATCGTTACCCTCTACTTTGTACGAGAAACACGAAGAACCGATTGGGAGATAGCCACCTATGCGGAAAACCATTTCGGAGAAGCGGCTGATCTGGATTGTTGGCTCTTGCAGAACCTGCCTGAAGGTAGTCTCTCCCCAGTGCTTTTTGACCATATGCAGGCAGTTGCCAAGTCATTGCCTAAGGAGGGCAAACACTTTGAGGGTGTGGGCTTCCGTTGGCTTAACTTTACCCTAAAGTCGCAGGATATTTACCGATTTCTCATAGGCGAGGCCAATGAAGCGCAACAAGAGCGCTTGGCAGGGGAACTCTCGGAAATTCCTGTAGAGGTACGCCAGAACCTCCTGCAGAACGTGTATCCAGTGCTAGGTCGCGGGCGTTATCATTATTGGAGTGAGGAAGATAAGAAAAAGAAACCTGAAAAGTATCCAGCCGACTCTTGGCAACGTGCCTTAGTACGTACAGCTCTAAATGATAAGGCTTCCTATGTAGCCGAGATTGCTTTTGAGATTTTCAAAAAAGTGCCTTTGGTACAGGATGATATCTTGGCGATAGAGCAGGTACTCTCCCGTAAGAACAAGGAGCAACGCAAGGAGAGTGTGGCACTACTTATCAAGCAACCCGAAGCAGTGCTTAAGGACAGTACCTCCCGCCTTATTATCTCCAAGAGTGCTGACCAGCGCTTGGCGGCTTTGGAAATCCTTACCGTATTACAGGAGGAAGAAAGGCTTACCGATTATGTAACCGAGCAAGTAGAAGCCTATAAGGGGCGTAAGCTCACCAAGAACGAGCAGGTGCTTATGGACAAGCTCGCTTACAACCCTGATGAGACAGGAGAGCAGCGCTATGACCTCTCCAATGGCTTTGGTGTGATCAATTTTGAGAACTTAACGTCCTTTACCCTGCCTCAGCCTCAGTTTGACAAGGAGCGCAAGGAGAAAAAGGGCTTCCTCTTTGACAAAATCATAAGGGTGGAGAAAGTACGCGAAGCCCTCAATGACCTATTAGCCCTATGGCGCAAGCACAAGGACTACGAATATGCTTGTGAGTGGTACCAAGGAGAAACAAGGACACAGCTACTGGGGCAACAAATCTATCGAATGCATGCTACTAAGGAGGGCGAGACCCCTATGGAGGTACTCGAAGACTATCCTTTGGCAGAGTTGTGGAAAAGCTGGCACCAAAAGCATCAGCTCAATGAGATAGAGTACCAGTATGCAATCCGCTATTGCCAAAATCTTTATTATGAAAACAGAGTACCCAAGCAGCTAAAGGACTATTTGGCAGGCTATTACCCTGACTTCAAGGTGGCTTTCAAGGGTGATTTGGGAAATTATTACGACAGTGAAGCCCGCCGTTTGGAAGACCTTTTGACCCCTATAAGCGAGGCTTATGCTGAGGATAAGGCATTTTTGGCTAGCTTTAAACTCTCTGTTTTTGAAGATGCGTTGGCTACCTATCCGCCTGAAAAGCGCCACATAACCATAGAGCGTGATTATGAAGATTTGAGCTGGACAGATGTCATCCAAGACTATGTAATCTCTATAGACCAAGATGAAGAAGGAGATATAGACTATTATACTCCTGAACAACGCTTTAAGCTTTGGCAGTTGCTTTACTACACTTATGCCCAAAAACAAACCAAGGATGACCTTTCCTCCTATAACCCTCAGAACGTACTGACTGCCTTACGTGCCAAGGTACGTGAGGACGAACGCCTGCCAGGGATAGGAGGAAGTCTGATGGGGCTGACCCTGAACCTCTACCAAAAAGGACAACTCTCGGTAGATGACCTCTTGTTCTTCTGCCTTTTGGAGGACGAACTCTTTACCATAGTCCAAGGGGGAGAAAACTACCTCTACCGAAGACTGTCCGAGGCACTTAGAACTTCACTTACCTTCCCTGATACCGAGCTGGAACTGCTCAAAACGCGTATGCTCCAGTTAGAACTACAGCGGGGAGACCTACCTACCGATGCTTCTATCTATATACAGTACTTGCAAGAGGTAGAGGGTATGCACTACTTCTTTGAAGCTTTGGAGCGTATGGGCAAGGAGCCTTTTACTAAGGGCTATTACTACGGCAGTAGTGTAACCAAGCGCCATACCTTTAGCCATATCTTGGAGGTGAGCCAGCCGAGCGCTACCGATACTTTTACTGCCTTTAAGGCACATCTGGACAACATCAAAGTCACCGACAAACGCTTGGTGGAAGTGGCTTGTTATGCCCTACATTGGGCTGACTGGATTGGGGACTACCTCCAGATCAAGGACTTCAAGGAGGCTATTTGGTGGTTTATTGCTCATACTACTGATTATATGGATGCAGAGAAAGAAACGATTGTCTCCCAATATTCTACCGTACCACGTGACGACTTCCAGCGTGGCGCTATTGATGTGGATTGGTACCACCGCGTACATAAGGCAGTGGGTAAAGAGGGCTGGAAGCTCATCCAAGAGTCTGCCAAGTACCTTTCCGAAGGTATGGGGTATCGCCGAGTGAAGCTGTATTCAGCCGTACTCACTGGCGAGATTAAGTTGGACGAAGTCATCCAAAAAATCACCGAAAAGCGCGACAAAGATTATGTGATGGCTTTAGGATTGGTGCCTATTAGTAAAAAGAAGGAAGAGGAAGACTTAGTAAGTCGCTATAATCTTCTGCAAACTTTCCTCAAGGAAAGCAAACAATTTGGGCAACAGCGCCAAGAAAGTGAGAAGAATGCGGTGGAGATAGGCTTGGATAACCTCTCCCGCAATGCAGGCTATGAGGACAGTATCCGCTTTAGCTGGGCGATGGAAGCCAAGGCTACCCAACAGATTATGGAAAAATCTACCCTTGTTTTGGATGATACCGAAATAAAATTGGTGATTGACGACCAAGGAAAAGCAGAATTTTCAGTACGTAAGGGTGAAAAAATACTTAAAACAATCCCTGATAAGTATAAGAAGAACAAGGAAGTAGAAGCTCTTAAGGAAGGGAAAAACTACCTAACCAAGCAGTACAGCCGTACCCGTCTTTCCTTGGAACAAGCGATGCTCTCCCAAACCTTATTCTCTGTAGCGGAGCTCAATAGAATTATGGAACACCCTGTGGTGAAAGCGATGCTTAGCAAGCTTGTGCTGTTCAATCCAGAGACACAGGCTTCCGGCTTCTGGCAAGATGGATATTTGCTCAATGCGGAAGGTGAAAAGGTAGCCCTCAAAGCGGATGACAAACTGCTGATTGCTCACCCAAGCCACCTATTCTATGCGGTACAATGGGATTTGTACCAAAAGTATCTCTTTGACAAGGAACTCAAACAACCTTTCAAGCAGGTATTCCGTGAACTTTATATCCCTACCAAAGACGAGCTAGAGACCAGCAACCGCAGTGAGCGCTACCAAGGTCACCAAGTACAGCCTCAAAAGACCGTGGCACTGCTTCGTAGTCGTGGCTGGACGGTGAATTACGAGGAGGGTCTCCAAAGAGTATATCATAAGGAAGGTTTCCGTGCGACTATCTACGCAGTAGCCGACTGGTATACCCCTTCGGATGTGGAAGCTCCAACATTGGAATATGTAGTCTTCTACAATCTCAAGGACGGCAAGGAAGTGCCGATGAAGGAGATTAATCCGGTAATCTTCAGCGAGGTGATGCGTGATGTGGATTTGGTGGTGAGTGTAGCTCACGTAGGAGGCGTGGATCCAGAAGCTAGCCACAGTACGATGCAAATGCGAGGAGCTTTAGCCAAAGAAAGTGCTCGCCTATTCAAGCTTTCTAATGTGGAGGTGAAAGAACGCCATATTCTTATCAAAGGTAAGCTGGGCGACTACAGCATTCACTTGGGCAGTGGTATGGTCAGTCAAGGAGGTTTACAGCTCAATATCATAGCCGTACAGAGCCAACACCGTGGGCGGGTATTTTTACCTTTTGTAGATGATGATCCTAAGTCAGCAGAAATCATCTCTAAGATGCGCTTACTCGCCGAAGATGACAAAATCAAGGATCCAACAATCCTAGCACAGATAATGAAATAATTGAAAAAACTAAGTGTAAAACTTTATAATTATGATCAAACAAGAACAAGCGGATCTATATCTGGCTCCTTTCAAAGCAAAAGAACTTAAAAAAGAAGATTTTGCTTCTTTTTCCCAACCTTATCGGAAATTGGGAGAATATATTATTAATAGTTCTTCCTCTAACGAAGAGCGACATCTTGAAAATAACTTTTCCTCTTTCGGGTTTCCTGACAAGTTATGGGAAAGTGAAGAGGGGAAGGCTTTAGGAGCACTCCTCTTCAGTGAGGTACAAGTTCCTTATTTGCAACGTATTTGGGATATTGCTTACCAGTTTCCCTATTACTACTCTTCTTATGGCAGACGTCCATTCCGCTCACAAGACCTTGAAGACTATAGGAAGAAACAGCTTCGTACACTCTATTGGCTTCATACGCTCTATAAAAGAGGGATAGGCGCCTTACCTATAGAAGAGCAATTCCAATATGCTATCTACAAAGGAGGGGAAGAAGATTTCTTTGCAGTGGTTCTTTTGGAGAATCTTGATAAGTACTATCCACTGTTGGAAGAAATTTTTTTAGGAGAACACGAGATAGGGGCTGTATGTAACTCCATTATTAAGGCAGCTCTTATGGTAGAGGATACTCGTTATCATACTTTGGTGGAGAAGCTCCTTTTAGCAGCTCAGCTTCAAGAGGGACTCAGGCAGACTATCTTGGAATCCTTGGATGAGACGACTATTCCTGTACTTCAGCGATTTATAGCACTTATCTTGGAGCATAACCTCACTCGCTTTAGTAGCGTGGTACGTGCGGTGGATACTTGGTTTGGCTTTGGCTGGGAAGCTCCTCAACAGTCTGTTGTGAAGCGTACCTTAGAGCTGGCACAGACCTATTTGGCTGATCTCAATCAGGCACGAAAGGCAGTGAGTAGCCAAGACAACTTGGAACGTTATGTAGCCCTATGGGCAGTGGCGGTTTATGATGTACAGGAGGCATTAAGCCTTGCTACAGAAGCCCTGAACAATACCCAAACCAGCTATGAGGCGTGTGTGGTCGTGCTTTATTTTATGTATCAGACTCATAAGCAAACGTCTGAAATTCTTCCCTTTGCTGAAAATTACTTTGGAATAGAACCTGCCTGGGATTATTGGATACTACGAAATCTTCCTAAGAGAGAGATTCCACAAGAGCTATTTGAGAAAATGCGTACAGCCTCCCAAAAACTTCCTAAGGACGGTAAGAGCTTTGAAGGACTCGGCTTCCGTTGGCTTAATTTTACCGTAAAACCTTTGGATATTTATCAGTCTATACTCAAGGTTGCCAACGAACAACAACAGCAGATTCTTGCAGGAGATTTGGCGGAAATTCCTGTGGATGTCCGCCATATCCTACTCGACGATATCTTCCCGGTGCTCTCTCGTGGGCGCTATAGCTATTATAGTGATGAAGAAAAGAACTTGCCTCCTGAGGACTATCCAGCTGACTCTTGGCAACGTACCTTGGTGCGTACAGCGCTGAATGACAAGGGACCTTATGTGGTGAGTAAAGCGATGGAGGTGCTCAAGAAAGTGCTTTTGGTCAAGGACGATATCCTCGCCCTTGAGCAGGTACTCTCCCGCAAGAACAAAGAACAACG
>NZ_CAURLX010000020.1:0-35744 GCF_963525585.1 uncultured Capnocytophaga sp.
CAAATTGTTTGCCCAACTCTCTTACTGCTGTCGATTTACCCACCTGACGGGCACCTCTTAACAACAAAGGTTTGCGAGCAGGGCGCTCAGCCCATTCTTTTAGATAGCTGTCTATTAATCTTGGGTAATACATCTTATAAATTATAAAGAGTTATATATCAGCCGACAAAGATACAAAATTAAAATTATCCAAAGAAATAAATTGCTATTTTTTACAAAAATCCAAAGAAATAATCTGCTTATTTTCGCAAAAATCCAAAGAAATAATTTGCTTTTTGTTAAAAGTTTCAAAGCACAAATCACCTACTAAAAGTTTTTCTTCTACTAAAAATAGTTCTTTTTTATTGTCACCGAAAATATCAATCTCATAATACTTAAGATAAGCCTTATAAAAAGTAAACCTATTTCAGGATATGACACCCATTGCACCCATTGCTCTCACAATCGCTTGTGCGGCTCGCACCTCATTGCTTCCACAATCGCTCGTACGCCCATCAATTCAAAATTCAGAATTCAGAATTCCCCTCTAATTCAAAATTCAATTCCTCTCTCTCAAAAATATGTAACGTATGATTACTATCTAAGATATAGACCTTATTTTCTGAGACTTTTAAATCTCTAAGGCGAGTAAAACTATCATCTCTTTCCACTACTGCAATAGGATCTGAAACATAGATAATTTCCTTGGTGTTGATGTCTAAAACACCAAATTTTAGTTGTTCAGTAAGATAAAAGTACAATAGATTATCTTGAATAACATAACTTCCTGCAGTATCATTTGCTTTTTTGATGTTATACTTTTCAAACTCTTCCTGTAAGCCATATTGAGTAACAAAAGGAGGCTCTTGGGTTAAATCTATTTCAATAAAGACATCTACTGCTAAGCCTAAAATTTTTCCTTTTTCATTGTCTAAGAGATAATCACTTCTAAAAAAGCCTTTGCTATCATCATAAGAACTCGTACTTGTTTTTCCTATAGCTTGGTGATATTCAGGGATACGATATCTTAATTCTCCTGTTTCAATATCTAAACCTATAAAACCTTCTGCATTTAGAAAAACCCAAAAAATACTATTGTATATACCTATAAATCTCCGTACCTGAAAATCTATCTCTTCATCGGTATATGGGTTTTTCCACTTCCCAAGAGAAGAAAGAGAAAATTCCCAAAGATGTTCTTTCTTTTGAATAGAAAAGGCTCTGATAGATGTTTTATCATTTTTTATATATATATATATATATTCATTTGAGAAAACACTGATAGAAGACCTATCTATATATTCAAGCTCTATAAGATTGTCTTTTTTGTCTATGAGAATAGTATTATTTTCATCTTGGTCGTAAGCTATGTAAAAGTTAGACAACTTATAGAAGACTCTGTCTTTTCCTTCTTCTATTAATTCTAGATTTTCATCGAAAATTTTATAATTATCTTCCCATTCACTGAAATAAAGCTTATTGTTAAAAACAATCATTGAATTTAGAGGAGTGCTGTAAAGCATTTGTTTTTTTTCTCCACATTGAATTTCATCTGATGTATTGATGTAATAAGGCTTATTTTTATAGATAACATAGTCTACTACATTATCTATTTTAGAATTTAGTTTAAACATTTTATTGTGATTTTATAAAATTATAGAGTTCTGAATTTGTATCGTCTATTAGTTCTTTAAATTTTATTACATTTTTCTTTTTATTTGTCAGATTTAAACTCTCTTTTAGTTTAGGATTCATAAACTTTAAAATTTCATCACTATTACGTTTAAACACTTCTTTAAAAGCTTGTTTTACCTCATTTATATTAGCTTTATTACTGTTGATCACATAAGCTAAATCTTTTATTTCGTCAACTTCTTGTAAATAACTTTCAAATTGCTTGATAAAACCTTTATCATTAGCTATTTTACTCCAAGTTTCAGTATTATAGCTTTTGAACTCTTCAAATAAAGGTAAACCTTCATTTCGGTTATTGTTAAACTTCACGTCATAACGGCAGTTGGCACAGATATCATCTAAACCTTTTTCAAACTTCATATCTAAATGCTCAATGTTTTCAGGTGTATATTTCTTAGGGTTTTTCTTAAAGGTGGATAACATATGCTGTGTGCCTTCACGCATAGCGGCATTGCTACTTAAAGCGCCTTCTTCTATTTTTTTCCATAAATCAGGACGGTTTCTAAAAGTATGAGCAACTTCTACATAGTTTTCTAGCATCTCATCTATGGTACGATCTCCAAAAATTTTCCTTCCTCCATCTTTACAATTACCGCAAGGAGCGTCTTTATATTTAGCTAAGAAATTCTTTAATCCTGATTCACCTCCGATAGCTTTTAGTTTTTCGGCATTTTCAGGGGCTAAATAATGAGTGATTTTTTCTATTGTTTTTGTATCATCTATAAATTTAGAATTTTTAGGGAATACCCCTGCTGGCGCAAGCTTTATAATAAGAGCGTGTCGCTCATTCCTTATCAATTACTTCCCCCCTTACTTGCGTAACCAATGTTTAAACTCACTTGTTAATTTTTTCTCTTTGAGCAAAGATATCATTTCAAATTGGGCTTTAATCTCATTTTGAACCAAAGCATCTTGAAATCCTTCCTTAGATAATATATCCTTATCTTCATCTTGTAGCATTATATCTATTACATTGATAATTGATTGAGAAATATTATCTTCAAAACCTCTTACACCTGACTGACAATATCTTAAAATATCATCTAAAGAAACTATCAACTCATATATCTCTTCTTGTTGATAATCTGTTGCATCTAAATCTGTTTCATCTATGTCGTTAAGCCTTTCGTACAACGAATTAATTTTACTCATATCCATTTGTTCCTTCTCATCAACGAGATTCCACAAATAACTTACGATTTCATTAATCAATGAAACCTCTTCATCGGTCAAAAAAACTTGAATATGATTTTTACACCTTTGAAATAAACCTTCACAAAACCAACTGCCCCAAAAAAGTAAATTATTTTCGGGTATTTCTGAGGTTTTTTTATCAATTTCTTTAAAATACGATCTAAAATCTTCCATTTTATTACTTGAATCTTTCATATTAGTGATATTATTCCCACTGCTGGCGCGAGCTTGTAGCTCGTGCCCTTATCAATTAGGCTTTGTCTTTTTACATTGCACTGACTGGAGGGTTGTTGGAGGTTAGGAGCATATACAACACATTAACAACTTGCATCATTAGAAATATTATCTAATCTTTCCTTTATTTTAGCTTTTAATCTATTTAATATTTGTACATTTTCCTCTTCATATAGGCTAAGATCTATATGTTCTATATGGTTTAAGGTATTTTTATTTCCTTTTAAGCCTATCCACTCTATAATAGAATAATATATTTCATGTTCATAACTTTCAGATACCTCTTGAAATATATCAATCATTCCGTTTATAGCTGAATCTTTATCTGTTTTGTATAACGCTACTAATTTCAAATATTGCTTTTCTATATCTGTCATAATTATTTTATAGTGAGAGTTCAACATAAGAAATATATAGTTAAATAAACAACCATTTTTTAGGTTTCGCACAAAGCCAGCGAGGACTCTCTGCTGGGTATGTGAACACAGATTGTGATGCAAATATAATGTTTTATCATATCAAATTAATGTTAAATTATATCTCCCATTTCTAAGAAAATAATATTATTAAATTCTTTATCCTCACAAAATTCTTTTACACGTTCTGTGCATAATAATAGATTTGTATTCTGTAAAGTGAAGAAATCATAATTATTGATAACCTCCTTATCAAAGAAGATTCCTTTACCTTTTTCACGAGGAATTATTTCCTCTCCTTTTAATTCTGACACTCCAATAAATTCTATTCTTCCTCTTTCTGTCTTAACTAAAGAACTTTGAGGAAGGCAATCAAAATATGTAGGGCTAAAAAAGGATTTTAATGCAATGTCTTCTTGTGGTAGCCATTTCAGTCTTTTAGGATTTTTTGCTTTTAACTCTCTTTCAGTCTTATTAATCTTTACATCTACCCCCTTAATATCTTTAAAGTTTTCTTGTAAAAGATTAAAGACGGATAATTTACATATTTTAATGCCATAACAAAATGTAAAATCTCCGATTTTATTCCCATTACTACCCCAACTATCCCACCAAACATCTAGCAAATTGATTTCTTTAATATTTTGTTTACTACTAGGTCGAAGAATAGCGTATTCTTTTTCTATGTAACTTGTAAATTTATAAACTTTCATTCTGTAATCAATTTATCAATAATTCTTTTCTCAACTTGTATATGGGTATAGATTCCCATTAGTTGATAATCTCCTGCCATTAGTTCTTCCTTAGTTATGGGAGTTTCGCTGTTATCTTTGGCTTTCCAGACTCTCAAATCATCAATAGAGCCTAAAACTAACTCAATATCATTATAATCTGAATGAATTATCCGATCATAAGCAGGCGTTATATACATAAATGGCCATCGTTTTCTTACCACTGGTGTCCAAACGGTATAAAAAGGCTTCATTAGGATTCCAGAATTGACAATAACCTCCATAGGAGTATCAAGACTTCCTGTTTGTTTGAATACCTCAATGAGTACCTTTCCTGCTTCTTCACAAATGGCTCTTGCAAAAGCAAATTGTTTGTTGTGTTCTTCTTTTTTGGGCTTTGCTTTTGGCGAATCTGCTAAAAATAGGGGAATAGCAACTATTTCGCCCTCTCTACTATAAGGATTATTCTTGAGCATATACTTTTATTAGGTTCTCACAGTTTTGAAGGTGTTATTATACGATTTATGCCAATATTGGGATTCAGACAATTCTGCTAATTTTCAGGGCAGAAGAAAGCATAAGCTACAAGGAATGTACTAGCGGAGAGACCTATATCATTTTATTGGATAGTAGATCACAACTTTATCGCCTGACAGATAGAAAATAGTATCGTTCTTTTTCTCTTTTATATAACCAATGTATTTTTCTACAGAATACATAGTATCAATATCAAAGCTATTTAACAGGGCTGGATCTTCTTTAAGTTCTGATAATGTATATCTTAAAAAGCCATTTGCCCTATTCCAAGAAATCTCTTTTAATTTTCCTTCCTTATCATAGCGCGAAATGGTTTTGATAAGCAACTTCCCGTAATTGTTTTTTATAAAACCATCAGGATTATATTGATATGTGTCGGCTACTTTCTCGGTGTGAAGCACCTCAAAATCTCTTTTTGAGTCATTACAGCTTATGAGTAAAAAGCTGATAATGATACTTAGATGAGTCAAGGGGTTGTTTGTCTCCTTATCAGAGGATGGTGTTTTCTGTTTTTTCTTTTTCTGAAAATAATTCAACCCTATATAAAAAGCGAAAATGCAGATACTGCAGGGGATGATAGAGCCATATACTACCACAGGGTTAATCTCCTCTTTCAAAAAGGTAGACCAACAAGCCTCCCTGTGTAAAAACTCAACCCTATTGACATATAGCCAAAAAACTAAAACAATCAAGAGCAATATATACTTGGCGATAGATGATTCAAGAGGTTTGAAAATCAGGCTATAGATAAGAACTATGCAGAATTGGATAGGCATATCATAAAGAATAGCTGTAATGATATCACTTTCCCCATCGATACAAGAATAGCCATCAGGCAAAAATAATATCATCTGAATAGCTCCTACAATTACAGATAAGATGCTTATTTTTATATTTTCTTTCATTTCTATTAAGTATGTAAGTATAGTGATATATTTTAGGGATGAACTATCTATTCTAGTATAGTATGTGTGTTACCAGTTCACATCAGCGACTAAAGAGAGCCCCATCTTTTTAGCTTTTTCAATCATAAAAGGATAGGCATCGTCATAGGAATTGCTGATAATTCCCTCAAGTATTGCTTCTTTGATCGCTTCCTTGAGCTGTCCTACCTCGCGGGAGGGACTTAGACCAAAGAGCTTCATAATATCCTCTCCAGAGATAGGCGGTTGGAAGTTGCGGATATGGTCTTTTTCTTCTACTTCTACTACCTTTTGGCGAACGATTTGGAAGTTCTGATGGTATTTTTTGTATCGTTGAGGGTTTTTGGTAGTGATATCCGCCTCACAAAGGGTCATCAGTGCCTCGAAGTCGTCGCCAGCATCGAAGAGCAAGCGCCTTACTGCCGAATCGGTTACGATATCCTGAGCAATAATGATGGGGCGGGAGCTCATAGTAACCATTTTTTGGACGAACTTCATCTTTTCATTCTGAGGAAGGCGTAAGCGCTGGAATATCTTTACTACCATTTTTCCTCCAAGAAACTCGTGTCCGTGGAAGGTCCAGCCTATTTTCTTGTCAAACCGCTTGGTAGGAGCTTTGCCAATGTCGTGCAGGAGTGCAGCCCAGCGGAGCCAGAGGTCATCGGTATTTTTAGAGATATTGTCCACTACCTCTAGTGTATGCCAGAAGTTGTCTTTATGGCGTTGTCCTTCTTTTTCTTCTACTCCTTGTAGAGCAACTAGTTCGGGGAGGATAAGTGAGAGTAATCCTGTTTCATATAAGAGCTTGAGCCCTATAGAAGGTTTGATGGAGGCAAGTATTTTGTTCAGCTCCTCTGCGATACGTTCATAGGAGATAATCTTAAGTCGTTCTTTGTTGTCCGCAATAGCTTGTAGGGATTTTTCTTCTATATTGAAGTTCAGCTGAGTAGCAAATCGAATTGCCCTAAGCATACGCAAAGGATCATCAGAATAGGTAATATCAGGGGCTAAAGGGGTACGTATGATTTTATTATCCAAATCTTCTACCCCAGAAAAAGGATCAATAAGTTCCCCAAAAGTATCTTTATTTAGGGAAATAGCCAAGGCATTGATAGTAAAATCACGACGATTTTGGTCATCAGTTAGGGAGCCATTTTCTACTGTAGGTTTGCGGGAATCCTCTCGGTAACTTTCCTTTCTCGCTCCTACAAACTCAATATCAATGCTATCAGTCTTGATCATAGCAGTACCGAAATTTTTGAATATCGAAATTTTAGGATTGTTAGGCAATTGGGAAGCGACTCTCTCTGCTAGTTCAATGCCACTGCCTAGGGTGACAATGTCAATATCTTTCGCAATTCCTCTTTCTAATAATAAGTCCCGCACAAAACCTCCCACTACGAAGCATTCTTGTTCGGATTCTTGAGCGATTTTACAGATAAGTTCGAAGATAGGGTTGGTAAGAGATTGGGCGTAATTCACTATATTTTTTTTCATCTAATACAATACAAACTTAAAGATTAATCCCAACTACTTCTTTGAGAAAGGGTATATTTGCCTCCTCCCGTACAAATTAATGAAATAGCTCCTCCTAGGAATAATCCTAAGGTTTCTATAGCCCACCCTCCTGTAGTAGGGTCAATAACGAAGAGTTCGGCTCTATGTACTAAGAAAATGGCTACTAAGCAATTGATAGCTATAATCATAGAAAAAAAACGGGTACGATATCCTATAATAATGAGCAAAGGAGCTATAATTTCAGCTATGTAGGTTCCATAGGCTAATACGGTAGGAAAATGATTATTTTCTAACTGTATTTTTACAAAACTGATATCGTGAAGCTTGGAGTATCCGTGAAAGAGAAGTATTCCCCCTATAAAGAGGCGCAAAAGAAGTATTCCTAATTCCCGAGAGGTGTTATTTGAATTATCTTGGTATATCATTGTGTCTGTCAGTTTAAGTATTGAGCGTTATTTTTTAGTAAATATATGTGTTGATACTTACTTTTATCTTAAAACGCTCATAAAGTAAAGATTTGAACCGTTGTGCGAGCCTAAGATCTGTAAAAATCATAGCACGACTGATACTTGTGGCAAAAACCACTTCTCCAATGAGGTACTCCACTAGGTAGGTACCTTCTTCAGTCATTAATACATAATTAGGATTAAGTATAGTTTCCACGTGTTCTGGAAAAGTTTTTGCAAAGATACAAAAAATAGAATAGGCTCCATAAAAAATTCAAATATTAATATATTAATTTAACATTTTTCTAAATAAAAATCTTTGTGGAAGTCGTATTTTTGTGAAAAAATAATCTATGATGAATCGGGTGCTTTTTATAGGAGCCATTTTAGGAGTATTTTCAGCTGTAGCTCAAGAGGATACAGCGGAGAAGCTCAGGGATAGTATAGCTCCTTATGAAACGGTTATTAATCTGGAGGATGTTTTTGTTTTTGGTAATCAGCCTGCCTTTAGAAATGAAGAGCAAAGGAAAAAATATGAGCTTCTTAAGTATCGGGTGAAAAAGGTATATCCCTATGCTAAGCTTGCTGCAGATAAGCTCTATCAGATAGAACGCACTCTGGACACTCTCCCTAATAACAGACAAAAAAAAAGATATACTAAAAAGGTACAAGAGGAAGCAGAAGCCCGCTTTACCGATGAGCTCAAAAAGCTATCTCGCTCTCAAGGAAAAATATTGATCAAGCTTATTTATAGACAAACAGGAGATTCAGCATATGATTTAGTGAAAAACCTCAGAAGTGGTTGGCGTGCCTTTTGGTACAATAATACCGCTTGGTTCTATGACTTGTCTCTTAAGAGTGTTTATAATCCCTTAGAGGTAGAAGAGGATTTTTGGATAGAAGATATTTTACAAAGGGCTTTTTCCAGAAAAGAATTGGAGGTACAAGAGCCTGCTTTTCCTATTGACTATGAAGCAATAGAAAAAAAATGGCGTAATTCCTCAAAAGAGTAGTTTTTCACAAAAGGAAAGCCACCTATGATAGCTCATAGATGACTTTCGTGTTGTAAAATTATTTAGAAAGAAAGTTTGATACCAAAATTTACTCCTAAAGAAGAGTAAGAAGCTTTCTCAGTAAGTTTTTTAGCAGAATTGCTTCTAAGTTCTTCTTGAGAGGCTTCTTCTACATAATCAGTATGTTGGTTATATACTTGTCCTCGGAGAACATCATTATAGGAACCATTAGTAAAGCCTTCTAAGGTCTTGAGGGGAATTTCTACATTTCTATTTTGCCCAGCAACACTGATGGTAGCTTTTAGGGTTTGGTTGAAGTCTTTTAGCTCAGAATAATCACGCTTTACAGAAATATTCATATATTCTAGTTCAGTGAAGAAAGCTAATTTTTCAGTAATATTGTATTTGTATCCGAAAGCAGCAATAGTTCCAAAAGGGAATTTTCCTTTATAATCTTCTGTATATGAAGTTTCTATCGTTGCTCCTTGCTTAATAACAGCGGTAGCAGGTAATCCAGAAAGTCCTGGGAGGCTTATTCCTAATCGCGCAAGAGCAGCTACAGGGATATCTTGGTTGGTAGTAGTGTAGGAGTGGGCTAAGGCTTCAGTTTTTCCGCCTACTTTGGTAAGAAATCCAAAACGTCCGTAGAAGTTGTCTGTAAAGTTGTAGATCACTGATAGGGCAGCACCGAAAGCGCGACCACGCCCCTTTACTTCTCCATCTATAGTAGCAGTAAGAGGTGTTCCTGCAATATTCTTTTGGCTCACTTCACGTTTTACTAGTTGGTCTTCTCCATAGAGATACCCTGCACTGACATCGATTCCCCAAGTTTTGTTAAAAAAATAACCGACCCTGAGTTGGCTATTGATTCCCTCACCGAAAGTACCAAAGCGGACACTTTCTTTGCCGTTGATACTCTCTTCACCAATTTTGGTGGAAGGTACTCCCCAGGCGTAACCTCCTGTGACAGATACATAAACCTGAGCGGAGGCGGTGTAGCCAGCCAGTAGAAGGCCTGCTACAAGAAAAATTCTCTTCATATGAAATTAATTAAAAGAATGATTTTTTTATTGTTTTTGTTCTTCGAGCCATTGTTGAGCCACACTTAGGGGGCGTGCAATGATAGCTTTTTCTCCTTGAATGAGGATAGGACGTTCTATAAGTTTAGGATATTGGTGCAGTAACTCAATGATTTGTGTATCAGAGAGAGAATCACTGCCTACTTCCTTCCAAATAGCTTCTTTCTTGCGCACCAAATCGATAGGAGGGATACCTAATTTGCGTAATAATTCTTCTATCTGAGCTATAGAAGGTGGATTGTTGAGATAGTCAATAATCTCAATAGGCTGTTCATCTTCTCTTAAGAAAGCCAAGCACTCTCGGCTTTTGCTACAATGGTTATTATGATATATTTGTAAAATAGGTGTTGTTTCCATCTTTTTGAAATAAGCTACAAAAATAGTTTATTTTTATAAAATAGCAAAATAATATTTTATTTTTTAATTGAAATAGTTGATTTGTGCTTCTACCAAAAATACTAATTTGTCTTTGTAGCGTACTTCCTTGCGTATCCAATTTCCTTTTTTGTCATACTGATAGGAAAGCTCAGAATAAGCGGGGAGGGTTCCATTAGCAGACATAGACTGTTGGTAAGGTAATTTGTCGTCTTTATAGAGATAAATCACCTTCATATTATCTACGAAATCCACATAGTCGTCCTTTGTAATTTTTGTATGATAGCCATCAGTATTATATTCATTATGAAAGACATATTTTTTGTCGTTGTTAGGTGTTCTATAAACTTTGTCCAACACCTTATTATCCTTGTCGTAAGTAGTGTAACATTTTTCAATAAGTTCTCCTTCGGTGGTAAAAGTCATACAATTGAAGGGGTTACCGCGCTCATCTAATTGGCAAATGGTAGTACGGCGATGATCGGTTTCTCGGCTCTCTTTCTTTTTGTCATCATACGTGGTGGAGATTTCTTGAGTCATTTCTCCTTTTTCGTTATATATTTTCTCATTTATGCATCTATTTTTGTTGTCATAAAAGAGTTTTCTGTGTCTTGAAACTTCATTTTTGTTATTGTAATCAATTTTTTCAATTACTTTACCTGCTTTATTGAATTTTATAAAGGTGTTTTTATCGAATAGAAGTCCATCACTGATATTTTTTTCAATTGTTTTGTCTTCTTTTTCATTTATATTATAGGGTATGATACGTACAGACTCAATATTTCCCTTTAATCGTAAGTAGGGAAGCATATTATCGTCTTGAGAGAAGGCGGGAAAGGCGTATAAGGTAATTAATAAAAAATATAAAAGCTTCATAATGTAGTGTTTTAGTAATAAGTTATTTTTCTTTTGATAGTAGCCACAGCTTCTTCGTCAAGGAAATACGTTTTTTCGATCCAATTGCCTTTGCTGTCGTGCTTGTACTTGAGCGAAAAAGTTTGAGAAGGTTCTTCGCCTGATGTAACTATATATTTGGTAGGGAAAAGCCCGTTTTCGTATAAGTATTTGGTAGAGAAATGTAATTCATAAGTCCTATTCACCTTATTGTCTATCTTTGTGAATCTGTTTTTATCATCATACTCATAGGAAATGCTATGAACGAGTTTGTTTTTATCATCATAAGAAAGAGACTGAGCGAGGAATCCATTTTTGGAATGTTTGAGCACCCTTTTCCCTTCCAATTTTCCTTCGAAATTGTACGCTAAGATCTCAGAGGGAAGGAGATTGTCGCCTAAAAAGATTACCATTTTAGATTTTTTGTTAGGAAAACCCGTAGAAGTAATGGTAGCAGAGGCTTTTTTCTGCTTATCATCATAGGTATAGGAAGTGGTTTGAGTAAGTTTTTCAGGGACAATCTCAAGAACTTCCTTGGAGACACGATTTTTGTCATCATAAGTCCATTTTTGAATTGTTTTAGGCTGTCTTCCCCGAAAATAAGTATCCAATTCGGTGATACGTCCCTTTTTGTCAAAGAGGAGGAACTGGTCATCATCTAAGGGATCAAACAAAAGCGCCTCAGCAGCTTTTTCGAGTTTGCTCTGAGTGATTGTCAGGGATTTTACATTGCCCTGTAGCTGATAGACTTGTTGGCGTTTTTCATTCTGTCCCCAAGCGAGGGAACCTATGAATAAGAATAAGTAGATAAGCTTCATAAAAATTAGTAATAAGAAATTTCTCTTTTGACAACTGCCATAGGGATATTGTCATAACAATAAGTTTTTTCCGTCCAATTGCCGTATTTGTCTATTTTGTACTTGATGGTGCTATAGAAAGGGAAGCTCCCATTACTACTTTCCTTCTGTGAGGCAGGGAAACGATAATCTTCGTAGGTATAGAGAGATTTGGAGGTGATAAAATTCTCATAATCCTCTATAATATGTTCTGTAATCCTATTTTGAGCATCATAGGTAAAGAAATTCGAGCGAGTTTTCTTGTTTTCTTTGTTAGAAAAGGATTGTTCAGTAGAATTTCCCTTGTTATCAAAGTTATAAATAATCTTTAGGTAAAGAGAACCATCCACATCGTACTGAATATATTCTTTTACGTTCTCCTTTTCGTTGAGTAAAAATAATTCCTTGTAGGTAACCCCAGGTTCTAAAGATAGAGTCCTCTTACCTCTATACAGATTTTCCTTTTTGTCGAAATAAAAAGTGGTAATATCGGTAGAATTATCCTTGTAATAACGCCTTTCCTTTTTGGAAAGTCTATTTTGATTGTCGAAAAGATATTTTATAAGCGCCGTAGGTTTTCCTTGGTCATAAAGAGTTTGCTCAGTCAGTTGCCCCTTCTTGTCGAACAATAGGAGCTGGTCTTTGTCTATTTCATTTTCTATACGGATATTTATGTCACTATCTACATAATCGATTGTAGTGCGCACGGACTTCACCTCCCCCGTGAGGAAGTAAGGAGATGTCCTTGTAAGCACTTGTCCGAAGCAGGTATAGGAAAACAATAATAGGCAATAAATTATAAATGTTTTCATAGGATTATATTCATTCAGTTAGTTATTATCTATCACGAATTTGATATAACAGAAGCTCCTTAGAAAAGTTAATCACTAAGTCTCTTAAAATGTTTTATGACAAGTGACCCCAAAGCTATTAAAAATAAAATATGGTGAATGGGTTCTAAAAATAGAATCTTAAAGCTATATGCTATATAAATTTCAAAGTCACTAAACTGAGTAATACCATCCATCCCAAAATTTTTATGTATAAAATAGAGATCTAAAGAGGATATACTCTGTAAAAGGAACCAACCTAATATGAGGAAATACTCCCAATGGTGCTTATTTACAAATTTCTTTATTATGAAGAAACTTATTAAGTAGGGAATGAGTCCTATAATAATAATGTATTTGAAGCTTACCATTGTCTATTATAACTAAAGAAACAGTAAATAAGGAGGGAGATTATATGAGGTCACTGAGGTTTTCTACTGCTACATAGCGTTCCACATTGAATCCTTCGGCATAATCACGGTTGATAAGCATACCCAGCTCCTGAGCGCGGAACTTGATACTGTCTTGGAAATTTTGGCTAGTAATGACTGTTTGAGGGTCATTCCCTTCATCGGGGAGGAACTGCGAACGATAGGCGTATACAGTCTCGATTTTCTTCTCTAAGAAGCCTGTGATATCTACCACAAAATCAGGACGTAGGTCTTTCCATTGGATATAGTGATAGACTACCTTGGGGCGCCAAGCCTGTTGAGGAGTGCCATCATCATCGGTAGTTTCGATACGGCGTAAGCCACTGAGGAAACAGGCGTCACTGACAAGCTTACCTCCTTTGCCGTGATCAATATGCCTATCATCGAGCGGATTACAAATGACAATTTCAGGGCGATATTTACGTACTTTTCTTACGATTTCCAATTGGTGCTCTTTGTCATTGAGGAAGAAACCATCGGCAAAGCAAAGGTTCTCTCTTACACTTATTTGGAGGATACGAGCAGCTTCCTCTGCTTCTTTACGGCGAAGTTCGGCACTGCCACGGGTGCCCAATTCTCCCTGAGTAAGGTCGATGATCCCTACTTTTTTCCCTAAGCTAATTTCTTTGGCGAGAGTGCCTGCACACCCAAGTTCTACATCGTCAGGGTGTGCTCCGAAGGCTAAAATGTCTAATTTCATACTATTTATTATTAAGTTTTTTATAAAAGAATGGAGAATAATCATTCTATAATTTGTGCAAAAATACAAAAACTTTTTCAAAGAAACGTACTTTGAAAAAGTTTTTACTAAAAAAATATGAGAGTAGCTAAAAATATACTTTTTTAAAAATAGGATATGATTAGTTTTTTACTCGGAAAGCTTGTTCTTGAGGATAATAAGCAACCTCTCCTAATTCCTCTTCTATACGAAGAAGTTGGTTATATTTAGCCATACGATCAGAACGAGAAGCAGAACCAGTTTTGATTTGGCGGGTATTAAGTGCCACAGCGAGGTCAGCGATGGTGTTATCTTCTGTTTCTCCAGAGCGGTGAGACATAATAGAGGTATATCCTGCTCGATGAGCCATATCCACAGCAGCAATAGTTTCGGTAAGTGTTCCTATCTGATTTACTTTGATAAGGATAGAGTTAGCCACTCCCTGAGCGATACCTCTTTCTAGGCGTTCTACATTGGTTACAAAAAGGTCATCTCCTACAAGTTGTACACGATCTCCGATGGCTTCAGTGAGTTGTTTCCATCCTTCCCAATCGTTTTCATCCATACCATCTTCAATGGAGATGATAGGATATTTATTTACTAATTCGGTAAGGTAAGCTACTTGCTCAGCAGAAGTGCGTTTTTGCCCCTTAGCTCCCTCGAACTTAGTGTAATCATATACACCATTTTCATAAAACTCAGAAGAAGCACAGTCAAGAGCGATTTTCACCTCTTCACCGAACTTATATCCTGCTTTTTCTACTGCTTTTTTGATAGTTTCAATAGCATCTTCAGTACCTTCAAAGGTAGGAGCAAATCCTCCTTCGTCACCTACAGCAGTACTAAGACCACGATCATGAAGAACTTTCTTAAGATTATGGAAGATTTCAGCTCCCATTTGCAAAGCGTGAGAGAAGGATTCAGCTTTAATAGGCATAATCATAAATTCCTGAAAAGCAATAGGAGCATCGGAATGAGATCCTCCATTGATGATATTCATCATAGGAACAGGAAGGTTATTGGCACTTACACCTCCTACATAGCGGAACAGAGGTAAGCCCAATTCAGCAGCAGCAGCTTTGGCTACAGCTAAGGATACTCCAAGGATTGCATTTGCTCCTAGCTTGGATTTGTTAGGAGTACCATCAAGCTCAATAAGAACTTTGTCTATTAAGTTCTGGTCAAATACATTCATTCCAATGATTTCTTCTGCAATAATATCATTGACATTTTCAACAGCTTTCAGAACGCTTTTACCTAGGTATTCTTTGCCTCCGTCACGAAGCTCAACAGCTTCATATTCACCTGTAGAAGCTCCTGAGGGAACCGCAGCACGTCCTTTAGCACCACCATCGGTTACTACATCTACTTCAATGGTGGGGTTACCTCTTGAATCGAGGATTTGTCTGGCATGTACATCTAAAATGATACTCATATGATTGATATTTTAAGATTACAAAACTAAATAATTATGTGTTATAGATTCATAAAGGTTGGCAATCAGCATCTCTCTGATTACCAACCTTTGGAACTTTTATTTTTTCTTATTTTGAGCAGCATTACGTTGGGCTTCTGCTTGCTCCATCATTTCACGCATTTTTCTTTGAAATTTGCTTTCTTTTCGAGGTTTTTGTTTGTTCTCCTGTATCTTGGCGTGAATACGTTTTTCATCAATAATCCAATATTTGATAGCTAGCATTATAAAGATAGTAATCAGGTTGGAGATAAAGTAATATAAGCTCAGCCCACTTGCATAATTATTGAAGAAAAATAGCATCATAATAGGGGAGATGTACATCATAAACTTCATATTAGGCATTCCTTCTTGTTGAGGTTGTTGCATTTGCCCTGTAGTCATTAGCATATAGATTAGCATGGTTATAGAGGCTAATATAGGGAATAAGCTCACGTGATTACCATAGAAAGGAATACTAAAGGGAAGGTGGGCGATAGAGTCATAAGAAGATAAATCTGTAGCCCATAGAAAAGATTTTTGACGAAGTACAAAGGCTGTTGGGAAGAAGCTGAATAAAGCAAAGAAAACAGGCATTTGTAAAAGCGCAGGAATACAACCACTAAGAGGATTTACCCCAGCTTTACTATACAAAGCCATTGTTTCTTGTTGGCGCTTCATTGCGTTTTCTTGACCTTTGTATTTGTTGTTAATTTCCTCTATTTCAGGGCGAAGTACTTTCATTTTAGCTTGAGAAAGATACGATTTATATTGGATAGGAGAAAGTAGAATACGTACAATAATGGTCAATACAATAATGGCTAAACCTACAGTCATAAAATTACTTAATAAATCGAATACAGGAATTACAAACCATTTGTTAATCCAACCAAAAATACCCCAACCTAGAGGAATAGCCTTGGTAAGCCCATATTCTTTATCATATTTTTTAAGTAAATGATAATCAGAAGGTCCATAATAGAAGTGAAGAGATTCGTTAATTTCTCCAGAGATATAGGTAATAGGAAAAGAAACGGAAAAGTCTTTCGTGTTCTGTACATTTTCACCTTCAGAAGTAGCCAAGTTTTCAACCCTGAAATTTCCTTCAGAAAAAGGCTTGTCACTAATGAGAAAAGAACTAAATAAGTGTTGCTTGAAATCTACCCATTGTACTTTATTCAGTGTTTTGGTCTCTACACCGCTTCCGCCAATACTTTTATCATCATTATTTTCATATTGTGCTACAGCTAAGGTATATCTGTCCTCATAGGTAACACTTTTTTCCATACGGCGGGCTTTGAGCTTCCAAGAAAGGATAGGGGCATCTCCTGTATTAAGAGTTTTGCTAAGTCCTACACTACGAATCTGGAAATCTAAAAAATATTCATCGGGACGAAGTGTATATAGATATTCAAGGTATTCTGTAGCCGATACTTTGAGCTTCATAGAAAGGGTATTTCCAGAAAGAGTTGGCTCAAAATATAGGTCTTTTGTTTCTAATGTGCGATGATCATTGGTGGCAATCTTCAAGGAAAAAGAAGCATTATTATCTTTGATAAGCTCAACAGGCTTTCCGTTATAAGTTTTCTGATTTTTGATTAATAAATAGCTAATATACCCTCCTTTGTTGCTTACTTGTACTTTAATGAGTTCGTTTTCCATTTCAGTATAAGCTCCTTCTTTAGCAGAAGGTAGGGTAGCGGCATAGCCAAAAGCTCCTAATTGTTCTTTATACTTATTGAGTCCTAAAGAATCTGTAGGGAGAGAGGTTAAGGGTTGTTCTGCGGAGGAATCCTTGTTTTCTACAAAGGTTTTAGTCTCTGTAGAGGTAGTAGGAGTAGAGGTAGATTGATTATTATACATAAAATACATAAGAATCACAAACATTACCACCATTCCTATAAGAGAGGTGAGATTCGTACGTCTTTCTTCCATAGACTTTTTTATAAATATGATTTAATTTTTAATTATAAGGCAAAGGTACAAACAATTTTCAAACTATCCAACAAGATTATTTTTCAAGTTTGTACTTTAGAGCAGCTTGAACGAAAGCAACAAAAAGAGGATGAGGGCGAGCTACAGTACTCTTATACTCTGGATGATACTGAACTCCTATAAACCAACGATGTTCAGGTAACTCTATGACTTCTACTAAGCCTGTGTTAGGGTTAATTCCTGTACAGAGTAGCCCAGATTCCTCTAAAGGCTTCTTGTATTCATTATTAAATTCGTAACGGTGCCTGTGGCGTTCGCTGATGTGTTCTTCTCCATATACCTGATAGATTTTGCTATCTTTTGAAAGAGAACAATCCCACGCTCCAAGTCGCATAGTACCTCCTTTTTGAGTGATATGTTTCTGTTCTTCCATAAGGTCAATAACCTTATAGAGTGCATTGGGATTTACCTCTGCTGTATTGGCATTTTCGAAGCCAGCTACGTGTCGAGCAAATTCTATCACAGCCATTTGCATTCCTAAGCAGATACCTAGGAAAGGAATATTCTGTTCTCTTACATACTGAACAGCTTTTATTTTCCCCTCTATACCGCGTTCTCCAAACCCTGGAGCTACAAGGACTCCGTCTAAACCATTGAATTTCTCTTGAATATTATTTTCTTCAAGATATTCAGAATGAATCATAGTAATATCGACCTTCACTTCATTAGCTGCTCCAGCATGGATAAAGGCTTCAAGGATAGACTTATAAGCATCAGGGAGTTCCACATACTTTCCGACAAGCCCAATACGAACTCGATGCTTGGGGTTCTTATGACGTTGTAGGAATGTATTCCATTGGCTCAGGTCAGGAGCTGTACTTTCTGAGAGAGCTAACTTCTTAAGGACCACACTATCTAACCCTTCTAGTAACATAAGGTTAGGGACATCATATATAGTAGGAACATCAATAGATTGAATAACAGCTTCTTTCTTTACATTACAGAATAGAGCGAGCTTCTGCCTAAGATCATCAGGGAGATCTCTATCGGTACGACATACAAGAACATCAGCCTTAAGCCCACTCTCCATAAGAGCTTTTACACTGTGTTGGGTGGGTTTTGTTTTGAGTTCTCCAGCAGCAGCTAAGTAAGGAATAAGGGTCAGGTGTATTACCATCGCATTATCATCACCCAATTCCCATTGTAATTGCCGAACGGCTTCTATATAGGGGAGGGATTCTATATCTCCCACAGTACCACCTATTTCAGTGATAACAATATCATAATCACCTTTTTTTCCTAAGAGCTGAATACGGTCTTTAATTTCATTAGTGATATGTGGAATTACCTGAACAGTTTTTCCAAGAAATTCACCACGGCGTTCCTTTTCTATAACACTTTGATAGATGCGTCCAGTGGTAACGTTATTGGCTTGAGAAGTGTATACGTTAAGAAAACGTTCGTAATGACCCAAGTCTAAATCTGTTTCAGCTCCATCTTCAGTGACATAACATTCGCCATGTTCGTAAGGGTTTAGGGTACCAGGGTCAATATTAATATAAGGATCAAGTTTCTGGATAGTAACCTTATATCCTCTGGTTTGCAGGAGTTTAGCTAAGGAAGCAGCAATGATTCCTTTACCAAGAGAAGAAGTAACTCCCCCTGTTACAAAAATATATTTAGTACTCTTCATATTAAGATTGAAAACATAGGGCAAAAGTAAGTATATTTTGTGAATAAAACAATTACTTTCTATAGGTATTTTATTTAAAAAAAGTCGTACATTTGCCCCTAAAAAAACAAGAGAATGAAAAGATTATTTTTTCTATCATTTATAACATTATTTGGGAGTAATTACCTCTATAGCCAGCAGATGAAAATCAATCAAAGTCAGCAGATAAAAGACCTTATGGAGGTAAAAAAAGAGTTTGGACAACAGGAAAAAACCTATCAAATACAGATTCATAACGGTACCTTATCCGATGCAAACGAACAGATACGGAAAGCCTCTTCTAAGTTCAGTTATCCTTGTTCTCTTATATTTGAAACTCCTAATTATAAAGTGAGAATAGGGACATTTCGTACTCGTTTGGAAGCAGAAAAGGCTTTAACAAAGATTAAAAATGATTATCCTGCAGCCTTTGTAATAGCTCCTTATTAATCAAATTTTACGGAAAAACAAACAATTATTAATCATATACAATTATGTTTCATAAAGAAGGTGCAAAGATTATCTTTGTAAGTGTTATTATTACTGTATTATTATTTTTATTGGTAGATTATACAGTAAGTATAGAATGGTTACGGGTTACTTTACTATTAATTGTTTTAGGATTCTTAGTGCTGGTATTACAGTTCTTTAGAAATCCTAAGCGTAACACGCCTATTAATCCCAATCATATTATTTCTTCAGTAGATGGTAAAGTGGTGGTGATAGAGGAAGTGTTTGAAAATGAATATTTTAATGATAAGGTGAGGATGGTTTCTGTATTTATGTCTCCTCTTAATGTACACGTGACCCGTTACCCTATCAGTGGAAAGGTTGTTTATAGTAAATATCACCCAGGTAAGTATTTGGTAGCTTGGCATCCTAAAGCCTCAGAGGAGAACGAAAGAACAACGGTAGTGGTTGAAAATGAGACCTTTGGTAAGGTTATGTATAGGCAGATAGCTGGAGCTTTGGCTAAGCGTATAGTCAATTATGCTAAAGAGGGAGAAGTAGCCAAACAAGGAGCAGACGCTGGATTTATCAAGTTTGGCTCACGTGTAGATATTTATTTACCACTGAAAGCAGAAGTCAAAGTAACTTTAGGTCAGAAAGTCAAGGGAGGGGTAGATGTTATAGCCGAGATCTAGGAAAGCCTAAGATGAAAGAAACAGGTACTGAATTTTCCGAACTATTGCTTTCTTGGTATGCTTCTCATAAGCGAGAGTTACCTTGGAGAGGAATCAAGAATCCCTATTATGTGTGGCTTTCCGAAGTGATTTTACAACAAACACGGATAGTACAAGGGTTACCTTATTACTTGAGTTTTGTTGAAAATTTTCCTACCATAAAGGATTTAGCAGAAGCTCCTGAAGAAAAAGTACTTAAGTTATGGCAAGGGCTGGGCTATTATTCACGAGCGAAGAATCTTCACTTAGCTGCTAAATATATTCTAGATGAACTAGGTGGAAACTTCCCTACTACTTATCAGGAAATTATTAAGCTTAAGGGAGTGGGAGATTATACAGCAAGTACTATAGCTTCTATTTGTTTTGATGAGCCTAAAGCTTCTGTAGATGGGAATGTATATAGGGTGCTAAGCCGGATATTTGGTATAGAAATTCCAATTAATACTACCCAAGGCGTGAAGTACTTTAAAGAGCTGGCACTAGCTTTATTAGATAAAAAGCGAGCAGGTGAGTATAACCAAGCACTGATGGATTTTGGAGCCATACAGTGTAAGCCTCAAGCTCCTAATTGTCAAGAATGTATAATGAATACTAAGTGCTTGGCTTATACGGAAAATAAAGTAACTATACTTCCCATAAAGCTTCCTAAAATAAAGATTAAACAAAGGTATTTTCATTACTGTATTCTGATTGATTCTGATAATCAAACAATTATCACTAAAAGAATACAAAAGGATATATGGCAAGGATTATATGAGTTCCCTTTGCTTGAATTCTGTGAAAATGTTGAAGACCAAGAAGTTATAGAAAGAATATCTCATACATATTCTCATATAATAAAGCTAGAAAAACATACAAAAACATTTGTTCACAAGCTTACTCATCAGCATATTTATGCAACTTTTTGGCTTATTTATATAGAAAATAAAATGGATAATTCATTGCCTATCAGTGAAGTAGAAAGGTATCCTTTACCTATTCTGATAGCTAAGTTTTTAAAAAATATAATACTATAAATATATTTAATAATGAATGGAACCCTTAATAAAGTAATGCTTATAGGTCGTTTAGGAAATGATGTAAAGCTTACCTATTTTGAAAAAGAAAGTTGTGTAGGGCAGGTTTCTTTGGCTACTGATGATTCTTACACAGATAGAAATACCCAACAGAGAGTAGAGATTACTCAATGGCATAATTTGGTTTTCAATAATAAATTGGCTGAAAATGTAGCAAAGTATGTCAAAAAAGGGGATTTACTTTATGTAGAAGGAAGGTTACGTACGCGTCAGTACCAAGCACAGGATGGACAAGTTCGGTATATTACAGAAGTGGTGGTTTCTGATGTGAATTTCCTTACACCTAAAAAATCTTCAGAAGAAATACCTCCTGCAACCCCTACTCAAGAGGAGCCTCCGTTCTAAATAATGAATAGAAATATTTCTGTTAGGAGAAGTATTCTATAATTTGTATAACTAATTTTTGAATTTTGGATATTGACTCGATAAGGCAACTATTATCCTCAGAAGTTGCAAACTTGCTCATAAGAGCACTTGTTTTTATTTTTCTTTTAGGCTGTTCGGCTTTAATTTCTGGAGCAGAAGTAGCTCTTTTCTCTCTTTCTCCAACTGATTTGGAAGCAGAGGAGCAGAAAAATAATTCTTCATTGGAGATTATTTCACAATTATTGAAAAATCCTCAAAAATTGTTAGCCACTATTCTTATTGCTAATAATTTAGTGAATATATCAATTGTCTTAGTTTTTGCTCCTTTAGGTGATTTTTTCTTTAAAGGAATGCCTGATTGGCTTAGAGCAGTCTTTGAAGTAGGGATACTTACTTTTGTTATTTTACTCTGTGGAGAAATTCTTCCTAAAATCTATGCGAATCGTAATAATATTTTATTCGCAAGTAAGGTTGCTCCTATTATTAGATTTCTAGGAGGAGTTCTTTCATCTCTGAGTATTCCAATGACAATATTTACAAATTTTCTTAATAAGAAACTACACAAAAGCTCCTCTATTTCGGTGGGACAACTTTCACAAGCCTTGGAGCTTACCTCTGATACAGATACTACACAGGAAGAACATAAAATTCTCTCAGGGATAGTTTCTTTTGGAAATACAGATATACGTGCTGTAATGAAGCCTCGTATAGATATCTCGGCAATTAATGAAGAGATGAATTATCACGAAGTACTCCGCTTTATTGAGGAAAATGGTTATTCGAGAATTCCTGTTTATCAAGGAAGTATAGATAAAATAACAGGAATTATCTATGCTAAGGACTTGCTTCCTTATCTTAATAAAGAAGAGAACTTTGATTGGAAACCTATTAAAAGAAAGGCTCTTTTCGTTCCTGAAAATAAAAAATTAGATGATTTATTAGCAGAATTTCAACAAAAGAAAATACATCTGGCTGTAGTGGTGGATGAATATGGTGGAACTTTAGGAATAGTCACTTTAGAGGATATCATTGAGGAAATTGTGGGGGAAATAAGTGATGAATATGATGCAGAAGATACTTTTTATACAAAAATAGATGAAAAAACATTTCTTTTTGAAGGGAAAACCTCTTTAAAGGATTTTTATAGAGTATTGAATGTAAGTGAAGAAGGTCAAGAGAGCTTTGAAAAAGTACGAGGTGAGAGCGAGACAATAGCAGGCTTCTTACTTGAACTTATAGAGGCATTTCCAGAGAAAAATCAATTGATTCCTTTTGATAAATACACATTTTCTATAGAAGATATAGATAAAAAACGGATAAAACAACTAAAAATTACAGTTAAATAATGTATAGATTTTTATTTTTCTTCTTAATATCTATATTGATAGTGGCTTGTCAATCAGAAAGTCAGCCTAAACCTAAGGCTTTTCTTCGATTAGAATATGCCTCTCCTTCTTATGATACATTACAAGGGAATTGTTCTTTTGCTTTTGAGAAAAATAAGTATGCATTAGTAAGTGAGGGAGCCCATTGTAATCTTAACCTAGATTATCCTTCAATGAAAGCAACAATCTATATAACTTATATGCCTGTTAAGAATAATCTTACTGATTTACTTAAGGATGCTCAGAAGCTCACTTACGAACATACAATCAAGGCAACTAACATTGTAGAGCAACCCTATATTAATGAAAAAGAAAAAGTATATGGGATGTTCTATGAGGTGGATGGAAATGCAGCTTCTCAGTCACAATTCTATATAACGGATAGTATAAAGCATTTTGTTACAGGCTCTATTTATTTTAGAGTACGTCCGAATTATGATTCTATCTATCCAGCGGCTATTTATCTGAAAAAAGATATTCGTAGGCTTATGGAAACTACTCACTGGAAATAAGAATAAAATGAAACTTAATAAATACTTGTTGTTTCTTCTAATTTTCTGGTCATTTATGGCTTGTCAGAAAGAAAACATTCAGAGGAATCCTTTTTTGCAAGAGGCAAAATTCACTAAGCGAATTAATTTGAGATTGCCTCAGTATATAAAACTTACTCAGGATAATACTTCTATTGTGATAGATGATGTGGGGCTCAGGGGAATAGTGGTTAGTCATATTTTTGGAAACTATCTTGCTTGGGAACGAGCTTGTCCTTCTCAACCACTTTCAGAATGTAGCCAAATGGAGCTTAAGGATAACTTTACGGTACGTTGCCCCTGTAATAATCAGCTGTATCATCTATCAAATGGACAGCCCTTGAATGGTTCTTCTCCCTATCCTTTACTTAACTATCAGGTAGTGGTTAATGGTAATATGCTAACAATCTCTAATTAAGATGCTTTATAATTTCTTAAACACGACCAAGAATACACATTTATTTATTCTCTATATAATAGGTGTGTTTCAAATATTCTTTTACCGATTTGTGATATTTGAACTTCCTTTTGATGGGATTACTCTTGCGGGAACTATATTGATGTGTTTTCTTCTTTTGGTGAATATATCTACAATATCTCTAATTCATAGAGAAAATCAACTTAATGAGGGAAATCTCTTTGTTATCTTCTTTTGGGTCTTTTTAATCTCTTTTTTTCCAGAAATATATAAGGAGAGTACACAATTTATAGCCAATACAATTGTATTATTTATATTTTATAAGATACTTCAGCTACATAATACAATAGAACCTCGTTTTATTTTTCTTGATACTTCTTTATTAGCCCTTATTGCAGGTTTGTTTTTCTTACCAGCTTGTCTTATATTGCTTTTGCTTTGGGTATATATTCTTATCTATTCTCATAGGCGTTCTCAGAACTTTTTTATTCCTATAGTAGCTTTTATTATTGTTGTAATTATAGTCTCAGCGATAGGAATACTGATAGGTGAAGAAACATTATTTCTTTCTTATTTCCAGTATTATCCTGATTTTTCACCTTCTTCTTTCTTACAATATAAGTATATACCTATTTTAGGTGTTCTTTTGATAAATATATTTCTTACTTTTTGGGTTATAGGTAAGTTTTATAAGCATTATTTATCAAGATTTTTCTCTTTGATAGTGCTTACAGGTGTATTAGGGCTACTTTGTAATGAAAAAAGTGCAGTAGCAATGATCTATTTGACCCTTCCTGCTGCACTTTCTTTGATGATAATAGTTACCAGAATCAGACGATTCTGGATAAGAGAATTTTTTTTAGGAATTTTTATAATAGCCTCAATCCTTTTCTCTTTTCTAGGAGTATTTTTCAGAGAACTTATCTTCCCCCAGTGATCCAACGATAGATATCATTTCCGTTGGCAAATATAAGAAGTGAGAATAGAATAACAATACCTATAATTTGGGCATATTCTAGGACTTTCTCATTAGGTTTCTTTCCTGTAATCATCTCATAGAGTAGAAAAACAATATGACCACCATCAAGGGCTGGAATAGGCAAGATATTCATAAAAGCTAATATAATGGAGAGTAAAGCTGTAATTTCCCAAAAACGTAACCAGTCCCACTGAGCCTCAAAGAGGTTACCCATAGCCATTACACCTCCTACTTGAGTGGCTCCTTGCTTGGTAAAAATATATTTGAATTGAGTTACATAATCACGAAGAGTCCAATAGCCAAAATGGATCCCCTTCCCAATAGATTCTATAAAAGAATAATCAATATGAGTGCTCTTGGTATCGTAAAAATGAGCTGAAGCAACACCAAGAATTCCTTTCTCAGGAGTAATTTTGATTTCCTTATTTTGTCCGTTTCTGAGGATTTCAAGTGTGTTTTCCCCTTCAATAAGATTCTCTTTTAGCTGGTCAAAAAAGGTGAGCTTATTTCCATTAACACTTATGATGATATCACCTTTTTCCAGCCCCATTTTCTGAGCAGGAGAGCCTTCTACCACGGTGTCTATCTGAGGAGTTCTACGCTTAAGGAAAGGTACTTTTTCCCCATTGCGAAATACCTGCATCCCAATGCTATCAGGTAGGTGAATTGTCTGGATTTCTCCATTGGATTTCTGTACAGTAACCTCATTTACCTTACGGACAAGAATCATTTGGTTGATAGAAAAAGTGTTTTCTAGTTCTTTTCCATTGACTTTCAAGGGAATATCTCCATTGGAAAATCCATAAGACTTCATCGTTTCACTTACTTCATATCCGTTAGGGACATCAGTTGGGCGGAATTCATCTTTTCCCCATACAAAAAAGATCATTGAATAAATAATGAATCCTAAAATAAGATTCACAGTAACTCCCCCAATCATTATAATAAGGCGTTGCCAAGCAGGTTTGCTTCTGAATTCCCAAGGCTGTGCAGGTTTTGCCATTTGTTCCTTATCCATACTCTCATCAATCATTCCTGCAATCTTCACGTATCCTCCCAAAGGAAGCCATCCAATACCATATACAGTTTCTCCTATTTTTTTCTTGAAAAGAGCAAACTTGACATCAAAAAAAAGAAAAAATTTCTCTACTCTCGTTTTAAATAATTTTGCGGGAATAAAATGTCCTAATTCGTGTAGTATCACTAAGAAAGATAAGCTCAGGATGAGTTGTCCTGCCTTAATCAAAAATGTATCCATTACTTGAAATTTTAATTTGCAAAATTACTTTTTTATCTTATATATATGGCAAAAAATACTGTTAATTGTTTCTGTTTATATAAAATAAGAAAGTTAAAAATATTATTTTATTCTTAACAACAAAAAAAATATTTTGTATTATCCAAAAATAAAGATACATTTGCACCCGAATTTAAAATATTGTTATATGAAGAAGACAGGAATTTTATTATCTTTATTTGTAACATCTTTGGCCTCAGCTCAAGTAGAGGTAAAGGCTACTGATACTTTAAGAGTAGAAACAATAAGTAATGAGCAAAAAATAGAAGAGGTTAAAGCCAAAGTAGAACAAGAAAGAAAAGAACTAGAAGCTCAAAAAATAGCTGCAGAAAAAGAAGCTAAAGCTCAAAAAGAAGAAGCTGAGAGAGAGGCTAAAGCTCAAAAATTAGCTGAAAAAGAATTAAAACTTAAAGAAAGACAGCAAAAAGAGGCTGAAAGACAGCAAAAAGAAGCTGAAAAACTTCAAAAGAAAGCTCAAAAACAAGCTGAAAAAGAACAGAAATTAAAAGAAAAGCAGCTAAAAGAACAAGAAAAAGCTCAAAAAGAAGCTCAAAAACGAGCTGAAAAAGCTTTGAAAATACAAGATAAAATAGCTAAGGCTAAAATGAAATTAAATAAGGCTCAAGCTGCTTATGATAAGGAAAATCTAAAAATTCAAACGGAATCAGCAAGCGGTAAGCTTAGCGCAGAGAAAGAACTCAAATTACGTACTAAGCTACTTAAAACTAAGTCAAAACTTATAGAAGCTCAATCAGACTTGAAAAACTTAGAAATAGAATTAGAAAGATACAAATAAAATTAAAAGCTATCCTTTTGGATAGCTTTTTTATTTTTCAGGATAGGTATTTACAATGATTTCAAAAAAAGAAGGGTCATAGAGGGTTTTCATTGTATAGAAAGTATCTTTTCTTTCTTTTTTTTCAGAGGGAAAGGAAATGAGATGTAGATCGTTATCCAATATCTGATAAATGAGCTCACTACAATAAAGAGCAGAAGGATCATCAATGGTTCCTATATGATCAAAGGGAATCTTTTGGTGTAAATAATAAAGAGCCTTTTTTACAACTTTTTTTCCTTCTGTAGGTGTTATCTGCTTAGGGCGTACAATGAGAATTTTTTTAGGGGTGGAATATTTTAGGAAAGTTCCGAGGGGCTGTTCCTGCATACCATCTATAGGGCTTACATCGGAGGAAAGAGAATGGATTACCCACCATTGGTTATTCTTACGATAGAGAATTCCTGAATGAGTTACATCAAATGTATCATCATTTAGCCTTTGGGCTATGATATCACTGAAAAAACCGTATCCTCTTCGTAAAATAATATCTCCTTCTTGTAAAAGTTTCTCTTGGGAAGGGCTTAATCTTTCCAAATTTGTATCTTTGATTACTTGTTTCTTCTCCTCTTGTGTATCTATCCAGAAGAATAACTGAAAAGCTCCCCAAAGGGTAAATAAAAAAATCCCAAAATAAAGGAAAATAAATTTTAATTTTCGTTTCATTCTGGGATTTCTAAAATAATTATAATTTGATAGAAAAATTAATAGCTTAGTTAGCTTCTGGAGCAATAGAGGTGGAATCCTGTGAGGTGTGAATATCTTCCTCTGGTAGGATATGCTCATCTCCATCTCCGTGATCGTGCATATGGTCGTGTCCGTCCTCAGGCATTTGCATACCGTTCTCTTTTCCTTGTTCTTTATTGATAGAAACTAACCATTTTCCGTCTATTTTCTTAAGCTCAATGTTATCTTCTCTCTCTTGCCCATCTTCTGTTTTTATAGTATAGAATACTTTTGCCTTGTCTCCATTTTCATCGACTTTGGTGATGGTGAAAGGAACTTTCTTAGCTTTCTTTTGCTTTTCAGGGGCTTCTTTTTTTGCCTCATTTGAAAGTTCTTCGAGCATATTGAGAAGCTTGCCTGTTGGGGCATCACAATATTTTTGAGCTTCTTTGTAGTTCTCTGCATTAAGAGCTTTTAAGAATTTTTCAGCTACTGCTTTGGGCGTATTTTGAGAACAAGAAACTAATAATAAGCTTCCTAATAGGAAAAAGGTGAAAAGGATTTTCTTCATTTTAATTAGTATGTTAAAAGTTATACAAGGGACAATATATCACGAGCTATCTGGATTTCTTCATTCGTAGCTACAATTACAATTTTTACTTTGCTATCATTAGCTTGAATCTCTACGATGTCGCTAGGATGATTAAGCTGTTCATTCTTAAGAGGGTCTATCTTGATTCCAAAATGTTCTAATCCTTCACAGATAGCCTTACGAATCATAGGAGAATTTTCTCCAACTCCAGCCGTAAAGATAAGAGAATCTACCCCTCCTAAGGCTACCATATAAGCTCCAATGAATTTCTTAATACGGTAAGCATACATATCCAAACAGAGCTTTCCATTGGCATCGTTTTCATTTACGAGTTTTTCTAGATCACGAGCATCAGGACTACCAATAAGTCCTTTCATACCACTTTCACTATTGACAATTTTTGAGATCTCTTGTGTAGAGTGTCCCTTTTCTCCTAGGAAGAAGATAACAGTACTATCAATATTTCCTGCACGGGTACCCATAATAAGCCCATCACCAGGACCAAATCCCATAGAGGTATCTATACAGTGCCCGTCCTCATTTACTGCCGCCATACTAGCTCCATTTCCTAAGTGAAGAGTAATATTTTTCATATGAGGCTCATTGAAATGACGACGAGTACGTGCATCTACATATTTGTGGCTGATACCATGGAAACCATATACTCGGATTTTATCTTCTGTATAATAGTGGTTAGGAATTGCATAACGGAAAGCTTTCTCTGGCATTGTTTGGTGGAAAGCAGTATCAAAGATAACGAAGTTCTCAGTTCCTTCAGTGAATATTTTTTGAGCAGCTTCAATCCCGATAATACTAGCTGGATTATGCAAAGGAGCTAAAGGAATCACTTTACGAAGTTCCTCAATAACTTCAGGAGTTACACGTTCTGGAGCCGTGAATTTACCTCCGTGAACCACTCTGTGCCCGATATATTTTACTTCTTTGGTAGATTTGATAACCCCTATCTCACTATCAGTAAGATATTCAGCGATCACCTTGAAAGCAGCCTCGTGGTTAGGAAAGTGTATTTCCTTGCTTATTTTGTGCTTTTCTCCATTCTCCCAGTATTCGTGTGTGATTTTACTAGGTTCTAGCCCAATGCGTTCAGCTAATCCTTTTGCAAGTACCGATTCGGTATCCATTTCAATCAATTGATATTTGAAAGAAGAGCTACCGCCATTAATAATAAGTATTTTCATATTTTGTATATATCAATTAGTTTTAAGTATATTATCATTTTTCTAGAAAGGAAGGTCATCTTCTAGATCGTCTCCTGTCCCTTGAGGTTGAGGAGTGAAGTTACTACCAGGTGTGATGGGAGCCATAGGAGGAGGAACAGGAGCTATTGAGGGTTGGGCAGGAGCTACCTCAGCACTTACAATACGCCAGCCTACTAAGGAATTAAAATATTTTACTTCACCTTGAGGATTTGTCCATTCACGACCACGGATATCAAAAGTAATTTTTACGATTTGTCCAACTTGGAAATTGTTCAATAATTCACAATTTCCTTGATGAAATTCAAAAGAAATGGTTTGGGGATATTGTTCTTCAGTAACAATAACCACTTCTCTTTTCTGAAAGCCATTAGCACCAAAACTTTGGATAGGAGTAATGACTTTTATGCGTCCTTGTAGATCCATAAATTAAGTATTATTAATAAGTCAAATATTGATTGAGAGATTAAAGAAAACAGCTACAAAGCTACTAAAAAAAATGGAATAAACTTCTGTTTTCTGAAAAAATAATTTTATACACTCACAGAAGAATGTTTTTCTTCTTTTCTCTCACGTTTATAAATCCGCTTAAGTTTCTTTGCGATGAACTTATTCAGGTCTTTATCCTTTACAGAGTAAGTATTCAGTAAGAGAACTGGAGCAATTACCCCAAAGGCTAATCCTAAGGTGATGAATCCCATTTGTAAAGCGAGTTTGATAGTCTCAAAGATGGTTTCTAGGGTTTGATCGTGCTCATGGGTAATAGTAACAATTTTAATAAGCCCCATCATAAATTCATAGCCAGACTTACCTGGAATCATATTGATGACAGCAGGAATGGTAAAAACCATAGGAGGCGTGTGTACCCTATGAGCAAAATACATTCCTAAAAAACCTACCAAGCAAGCTCCGACAAAGGAAGAGATAACTACTTGGTCAGGGATTATAGTTTTGATTAGTATAAATTTTGTACTCCAGCCTACAGCTCCCAATAAAGCTGTAGCCCATAAGGCTCTTCTGGGGGTGTTGAACAAGATGGCAAAACCCACTGAAACCCACATAGACCAGAATATACGCTCAGATAATTCCCAAAAAGTATCAAAGAAGTTCATACCCAAAAACAAATAAAGAAAGATAGAAGCCAATAGAAATCATAAAAATAAGAAGCATTGCATAAAAAAGCTTAGCCACTCCTGAAACTATATATCCCGTAAGGGAATCAATGAAGCCATTAATCAGAGGAACTCCAGGGATAAGCCATAACACACAAGCAGCCAGAGCATTCTTATACTCTTCTACTCCAAATGTCCGAAAAATATTCACTACAGATACCGATACAAAAGCAGCCCAAGCCCAACAGATAAAGACATTAAACTTTCTTAATTGTAGAAGCCTTCTTCCTAATAATCCGGTGAGTGTTGCTAGAAAAGAGATTCCAAATTCAATATAACTATTATGATGGTCTCCTCCAAAGATATAGGCTAATGAACCTCCTGCTAGGGAAACAAAAAACCACATAAAATACATATTATAATGAGGTTTTTTCTTTATATAAGCTAGCTCTCGTTCAATGGCATCAATACGGAGTTTCTTTTCCAATACTCGCCAAGAGAGAATACTAATATCCGAAATTGCATTAAAGTTCACTCCGTGATGAGGAATGCTTTTTACAATAGTTTCTTTTTCTCCAGTAGTGTTATTATACACAGTGAGAATAATAGCCGAAAAAGAGTAAAATACCTCACAATGATAGTTTAGAGCTCCTGCAATTCGGTTTACATTTCTAAGAACTCTACGGGTATTAGCTCCTCCTGTGATTAAGATAAAATTCACTTCAGATAAGAGTAGTGCTACACGTTCTATCTCTTTCATATACTATTAAAATCTTTTGGAATGATTCTCTAGTCTGTTATTGTAATAAGAAAATAGTTTTTCTTTCCACGTTGTAAGAGGATAAATCGTTGATTTATCAGGTCTTTTTCAGTAAGGACATATCCTTCAGCTACCTTATCTTTATTTACAGCAATTGAGTTCTCTCCTAAGGCGCGGCGAGCTTCGGAATTACTTTTGATAAAACCAGTTTTGGCAGAAAGGGCGCCAATCATATCTATGCCAGCTTTGAGGTCACCTAAAGAAATTTCAGCTTGAGGAACTCCGTCAAATACCTCGAGGAAAGTCTGAGCATCTAGCTTCCTTAAATCCTCAGCAGTAGAGTTGCCAAAAAGGATTTGAGAAGCTTGTTCAGCTTTACTAAGTTCTTCAGCCCCGTGTACTAGTAGGGTTAGCTCTTGTGCCAATTTGGATTGTAAAATTCTTAGATGAGGAGCTTTATGATGTTCTTCTGTAAGACTTTGGATTTCTTCTTTAGGAAGCATTGTGAATATTTTAATATATCGCTCAGCATCTGTATCAGAGGTGTTAATCCAATATTGATAGAATTTGTAAGGTGAAGTTTTCTCTGGGTCAAGCCATACATTTCCTCCTTCGGATTTGCCGAATTTTGTTCCGTCGGCTTTGGTAATTAGTGGGCAGGTAAGCGCATAAGCTTTTCCTCCAGCAATACGGCGGATGAGCTCTGTTCCAGTGGTGATATTTCCCCATTGGTCGGAGCCTCCCATTTGTAAGGTCAAGTTTTTCTCTTGGTACAGATGTAGAAAATCATAGCCTTGTAGAAGCTGGTAAGAGAATTCTGTAAATGACATACCATCTGTATTCTCATTAGGGTCAAAGCGTTTTTTTACAGAATCTTTTGCCATCATATAATTCACTGTAATATGCTTGCCAATATCACGGATAAAAGAGAGGAAAGAAAAGTCTTTCATCCAGTCATAGTTGTTCACTAGTTCGGCGCGATTGGGATCTGTACTTTCAAAGTCAAGAAATTTTGCTAATTGTTTTTTGATGCCAGCTATGTTGTGAGCTAAAGTTTCTTCTGTAAGTAAGTTTCTTTCTACGGATTTACCAGAGGGGTCACCTATCATCCCTGTAGCTCCTCCTACAAGAGCATAAGGCTTGTGACCACAGTTTTGGAAGTGGCGAAGCATCATCACCCCCACTAAGTGTCCTATATGCAGAGAGTCCGCAGTAGGGTCTATCCCCACATAAGCGGCACGAAGTCCTTCCATAAGGTGTTCTTCCGTCTCAGGCATTATGTCCTGAATCATACCACGCCAACGTAGTTCTTCTACAAAATTTTTCATCAAAAAGCATCTTTAAATAAAAGGCAAAGATACGATTTTTTTTAGATTAAGAGGCAAGTTTTTAAGGAAAAATAAAACATTGTAGAAAAAAGACTATCCAAATATTTTCTGGATAGTCTTCTATCAAATTACTTTAGAAGTTCTAATACAGCCTGATAATTAGGTTCATCTGTAGTTTCTGGAACCTGCTCAGTGTAGATTACTTTTTGATTTTCATCTAGGACAATGATAGCTCTAGAGAGTAGCCCCTTAAGAGGAGAATCCAAAAGTTCAAGAGGGTATTTGTTAGAGAAATCTCCTCTGAAATCAGAAAGTACTTCTACATTCTGGATTCCTTCAGCTCCACAAAAGCGACCAATAGCAAAAGGTAAATCCTTGGATATACATACTACCTTAGTGTTATTAAGAGAAGACGCCTCTTGGTTGAATTTTCTAACAGAGGCAGCGCATACTCCTGTATCCACACTTGGGAATATACTAAGTACTACACGATGTCCCTTATAGTTGCTAAGAGATTTTTCTTTTAGATCACTTCCTACAGCAGTGAAATTAATCGCTTGACTTCCTACTGCTGGCAACTCTCCCTTGGTAGTTGCTGGTTCATTATGAAAGGTTATTTTAGCCATAAAAATTATTTATTATAGATTTTGCAAATATAGAAAATATTGATGAAATAGAGTTTCTTTTTATTTTAAATATTTGTTAAATATTTTTATTTAAGCCTTCCTTGTAGGAACTTTTTTACTTTATCCTTATCATATCCATTGGTAGCTTCCATATTTTCTGTTTTTCTTGTAGCCAAAAGATATCCCTTTTTGTCAAGAACAAGGAAAGCAGGATAGCCATATTTTTCTCCAGGGTTTCCATATTTGGCAAAAGCCTTTTCGTTCTTATTTTCAGGAGAATAATTCAGATGATAATAAAGATATTTTTTCTCTAAAATAGCTTTCAGTTCAGGATCAGTTGTAACTAAGTGATTGAAGCGCAAGCACCATACACACCAATTTCCTCCGATTTGGATAAGAATTTTTTTATTATCCTTTTTTGCTTGGAGTATGAGTTCTTCTATACGAGCCAGCCCATCTTCCTCAGGGTGATAAGGCTTAGGAAGTGTAGCTTTCTCCTGAGCAATTTGTTCTGAACTACTTTGAGAAAAAGCAACCAAATTCCCACAGATAATTAGTGCTATAAGCAAGTATTTTTTCATAGAAAAGGTGATGTTTTTAGAGAATTAGCATAGCATCTCCATAGGAATAGAATTTGTATTTTTCCTTTACAGCCTCTTCATAAGCTTCCATAATGAGATCGTGTCCACCAAAGGCTGAAACCATCATCAATAGAGTTGATTTGGGAGTATGGAAATTGGTAATCATTGCGTTAGCAACTCCGAAATCATAAGGAGGGAAGATGAATTTATTTGTCCATCCTACAAATGGATTTAAGGTATTATGAGAGGAAACGGAGCTTTCCATAGCCCGCATCACTGTTGTTCCTACGGCACACACACGTTTGCCTCCTTCCTTAGCTTTATTCACAACAGAACAAGCCTCTTGAGGAATCATAATCTCTTCACTTTCCATTTTGTGCTTAGAGAGATCTTCCACTTCCACGGGGTTAAAAGTTCCCAGTCCAATGTGTAGTGTGAGTTCTGCAAAGTTAATTCCTTTTATCTCAAGGCGTTTCATTAGATGTTTTGAGAAGTGTAATCCTGCAGTGGGAGCAGCCACAGCTCCTTCATATTTAGCATAGATTGTTTGGTATCGCTCTTCATCCTCAGGTTCTACAGGACGAGAAATATACTTAGGTAGAGGGGTGTGTCCCAGCTCTAAGAGCTTATTACGGAAACCTTCATAAGAGCCATCAAAAAGAAATCGAAGAGTACGCCCACGAGAGGTTGTGTTATCAATTACTTCTGCAACTAATTCTTCATCAGGGTCAAAGAAAAGCTTGTTGCCGATACGTATTTTCCTAGCAGGATCTACCAAAACATCCCATAAGCGTTGTTCCTTATTAAGTTCTCTTAGGAGGAAAACTTCTATTTTGGCATTGGTTTTTTCTTTATGTCCATACAAGCGAGCAGGGAATACTTTTGTATTATTGAGAACAAATACATCTCCGTCATCAAAATAATCAATGACATCCTTGAATAGACGGTGTTCTATTTTTCCTGTCTTGCGGTCTACCACCATCAGGCGAGCTTCATCGCGATTCTCACTAGGATATTCAGCCAATAGTTCCTTGGGAAGGTTAAAATTAAAGCTAGATAGTTTCATCTGTTTTTAGATAGAGTTCAATGCGCAAAGGTACGATATTTTAGGGGGCTTTGTCAAGTTTTTTTTGAATTATTTTACAACTGATATGATTTTTTCGAGAATCTCTCCCTGAGAAAGCCCTATACAAGGGATTGTAAAATGAGCTTGAGAGTAAAAAGGAATACGCTCAAAGAGGTGTTTATAGATGAATTCTTCAAGGGATTCATCTTCTAAATGGGCAATAAGGGGACGTTGTGATTTTTCAGGCAAAAGCCTTATAATGAGTTCTTTAGTAGGTACTTGTAAATAAAAAAGGTAAGGAGTAGCTTGCCTAAGGAGTTCCATAGCATTTCCATAGCAAGGAGTTCCTCCTCCTAAAGAAAGAACAAAGGAAGTAGGGGAGGATAAGAGTTCTTGTAGGTAGAACTGTTCTTTTCGCCGGAAGTAGATTTCTCCTTTTTCTTTAAAGAGAATGGAAAGGGGGAAGCCTTCTTTTTCTTCGATAAAGAGATCTAAATCGATAAAAGGAAGAGCTAGTGTAGTTGCTAGAAGCTTTCCAATAGTGGATTTTCCGCTTCCCATATATCCTAAGAGAATAATTTTTTTATTCATAAATAATTGTAATATAAGTAGTTGTAATAATGATAAAAATAAAATGCAAAAATAATGAATTTTTGCTTGTATATCTAAAAAAAATCCGTAATTTTGCACCCGCAATAAATTCTTTCTCAGAATACAAAAATTAAGGACTTGGTAGCTCAGTTGGTAGAGCACAACACTTTTAATGTTGGGGTCCTGG
>NZ_CAURLX010000021.1:0-35213 GCF_963525585.1 uncultured Capnocytophaga sp.
CAAAATAATAGGTTCCAGAGGATAAATAAGGAAAATAAGTACTGATACTGCTCTGAGGTGCTATCTTTATGGTGTTATTTTTGGTATTTCCTAAATAAAAATAATCCTCAAGACACTTATAGCAGCTATACAATACCCTTTCAGTATAGTGTTTTCCTTCTTTCCTGAAGCCCAGGATATGAATACTTGCTTCTTTATTTTCTTTTTTCAGTTTGGAAAATAGTTGTATGGTATCCGTAGTGGTATTCCTAATCTCCATAAGGGGTGTATGTCCTTGTACTCTTAGTGTTACATTCAAAAAAGGTTTATTTTGACTATACATAAAAGCAGGAAAGCAGAGGAAGTAAAACAAGATACTAAGGGGTTTCATAAAAATCATTTTTTAGCCATTCCATACATAGCTATTACTGGGATACAAAGTAATTCTAAGAATAACAGCAATCCTATTAGCATAATGAACCACATAAGCTACGCGTTTTGGATTGTTTTCTCCAAAATGATATACAAAAAATGATACTTATCAGTAATTGTAAGACAGTAATAGGCAATATAATCTGAATAGGATAGGCAAACTTGCTATTATCATACCTTAAAAGTCCCCAAACTGCTATAAGATAGACACAAAAAAGTATAAAGGCTATTGAAATATTATATTTCCAAAAAACTTTTATTGAATTATTTATCATTAGTTATGGGTCTTTTATGGATAAATAGTGTCATCAGAAAGCATATAATCAAGCTAAAAATGAGAAATGCAAAAAGCCCTATGGTCATATCATTTATACTTTTCATAACATTGGTTTCTATTATATCTTGCTTACTATTGGATTTTAATCCATAGGAGCTATAAAATACAACAGATAATTGCAGGATAATATATATACAAGCAAAAATAGTGATAGACTTATTTTTTCTCTCAACTGTATTTCTCTTGTTTCTCAAAAGAATATATCCCCCCAATAGGAAGATGATTAAAACATTGGTTATGGAAAAAAAGGCAACTTTATCAGCAAAACTATATATTACATCTGTGGTTGTGGAGCTAACATTGTCTTCTATTTGAAATTTTAGGGATACATAGCACCCCATAAGATACATAATATCAAAAACAATAAAGAGCAACAACCCCAATATAATTAGTATTTTGATGATATTTTTCTTCATAGTAATTTTTCATTATCTCTCTTTCTGACAAAGGGGTCTCATTATCTTTCCCTTGTTTGGGTGATACTGAAAAAATTTTGAAAGGGTTCAGTTAATTATATCCTTTAGCTTCCAGATTGCCTCAAAGTAATCACGAGTATTAGAAAGGCGCGGAATCTTATGTTGCCCTCCCAGCTTGCCGTTTTCTTTCAGCCAGTCGTGGAAGAGGTTTCTTCGGGCAATGTGTATCTTGGGCATAGCAAGGGTCATATCGTTATAGCGTTTGGCTTCGTAATCGGAGTTGAGCGCTTTCAGGGCAGTGTCCAAGGTGCGGGTAAAGGCTTCTATATCCTCAGGAGCGGTTTCGAACTCAATAATCCACTCGTGCCCACCGCTCTTGTTACCTTGCATAAAGATAGGTGCCACGGTGTATTCGATTATGCTACAATGGTGTTCATGGCAGGCTTTCTTAAGGGCTTCTTCGGTGTTTTCTATGATAAGCTCTTCGCCAAATACGTTGATATGGTGCTTGGTACGTCCTGTGATCTTGATACGATAGGGCGAGGTAGAGGTAAAGCGCACGGTATCACCTATTTGGTAACGCCAAAGCCCTGCATTGGTAGTAATCACCATGGCATAATTCTTTCCTGTTTCTACCTCCCAAAGTGGAATGGCTTTCTGAGTAGGAGTTCCATAGGTATCCATAGGAATAAACTCATAGAAAATACCATAATCTAGCATCAGCAACATTTCGTCGCTATTATTTCTATCTTGTATAGCAAAAAAGCCTTCGGAGGCATTATAGGTCTCGTAATATCGGAAATTATCCGAGGGAATCAATTCCTTGTATTGATCTCGGTAGGGGATAAAACTTACCCCTCCGTGGAAATATACCTCTAAGTTTTTCCATATCTCCAATACATTTTCTTTGCCTGTATAAGCAAGTGCTTGCCTAAGAAGTATCATCATCCACGAGGGGACACCTACAAGGCTGGTTACATTTTCCCGTGAAGATTCACTTACAATAGCTTTCATTTTGCTTTCCCATTCGCTCATCAGAGACACTTTTGTAGAAGGAGTACTGCTAAATTCTGCCCAAAAAGGCAAATTGTCTATCAATATGGCTGATAAATCTCCGAAAATAGTACCGTTTTCCTCATAAAGTTCTTTACTCCCTCCTAATCGGAGGCTTTTTCCGGTGAAAAGATTCGAATCAGGGTTGTTATTGAGGTATAAGCAAAGCATATCTTTCCCTGCTTTATAGTGACAATATTCCAAAGCTTCTTCGCTGACAGGGATAAACTTACTTTTAGCATTGGTGGTGCCACTACTTTTGGCAAACCACTTGATAGGTGTAGGCCAGAAGAGGTTGGTTTCCCCACGGCGCGTGCGCTCAATCATTGGTTCTATATCTTCATAGATGCTAATGGGCAAGCGAGAGGAGAAATCCTCATAGTTACGGATAGATGTAAAATCATATTTCTTGCCTATTTCTGTTCCCTGAGCTGTCTCAAGGAGCTTGGCACAGACATTCTCTTGTACTTGGTGCGGACGCTTGACAAATTCTTCTATCTGGTCAATACGCCTACGTAAGAACCAAGAAGCAATCGTATGAACAATGGTTAAGGGCATAGCTTATTTATTAAGGTTAGGGGCAAGTTTGGCAGAGAAAACTTCTAGAAAATGCCGTAATATTTTTTCTTTGACTTCTTCCAAATCAACGGAATGTCCTAGTTCGGCTTGTAAGGATGTTACTGCTTTGTCGGAAATTCCGCAAGGAATAATATAGTTGAAATAGGACAAATCGGTATTTACATTTAGGGCAAATCCGTGCATAGTTACCCATCGCGAAGCCCGTACGCCCATTGCGCATATTTTTCTAGCTAGCGGAGTTCCCGTATCTATCCAGACACCTGTTTCGCCCTTGCTACGTTCTCCTTTGAGTCCATAATCGGCAAGAGTTAGGATAATTACTTCTTCCAAATAGCGTAAATATTGGTGAATATCGGGGAAAAAATTGTCCAAATCCAGAATAGGATAGCCTACTACCTGTCCTAACCCGTGATAGGTGATGTCTCCACCACGATTTACCTTATAAAAAGAGATATTTCGCTCCTTAAGAAACTCCTCACTCATCAGTAGATGCTCCATTACACCACTTTTTCCCAAGGTAAGCACGTGTGGATGCTCTACAAAGATCAAATAGTTCGTTGTGGGTATAGGGGAGGGGAGGTTACGGTTAGCCATCTTCTGGGCAATAATAGCTTCAAAGAGCTCTTCTTGTGCTTCCCAGGATTCCTTATAATCTCTAAGTCCCCAGTCTATTAAGGTGATTTTTTTGTTCATCAAGTATTTTCTTTTATAATAAATGATTTTTTTTCTTTATTTTTCTTTTTCAGTACCCTTTTTTAGCTCCCTTCCCCACGAGGGGGCTATGGGGAGGTTTCCTGTGGAAGGGGTGTGTGAACGAGAATATGAGAGGTAAATATAGTGAAAGTAGAAGGTAATATAGTAACAAAATTCTTTTTACAATTTTCCGGCTTACACTAACAAAACTCCCAGAAATTTCCTTGCAAAGGTAAGACTTTTTTGGGAAAGAACACTTGTTTTAGTAAAAAATTGTATCTATATCTTCTGAAGTTTGGAAGAATCTGTTTGGTGTCAAAAGATGGGAAAGTTCTATAATCATATTACTTATAAGGGCGATACTATTCTTACTTCCTCTTGTATATAAGTTTTTTGCTTAGAAGCTTTACAGTTCACCTTAAGGCATAAAGCTATGAAATAACAGCTATCTCAGCTCAACCTTCCTTTAATACCATAAGACTTTCGAATCTGTATTTGTTAAGGAGTTGTTGATTTTCTTGTAGGAAATAGACTTTTCTATACCTAATAATATTATATAGTAACTTAGGAAGAACTTTCCGTAATAAAAAATTGTAAGGTGTGTGATTGTAGTATAGGCTTCTCATCTCCAAGTACAGAAATAATTAAGAATACTCGGAATAGAAACTTTTATTTTAAATCTGTTGATATAAAAATATTTCTAAATAGCAAAATAGTAAAAAAGTAATTTATTGATATTTAAGTAGTTATGAATTAAAAATATCAAAATAAAAAGAGTTTTCAACAAAAAACACTTCTTTGTTAATATTTTTTTGTAAAAAAAAGGTGAAATATAAAAGGTGTAAAGAAAAAATATTCTATATTTTGCGCCCAAAGTATCATATTAAATAATTGTAAGATGATAGAAAAGTTAAGAAAATTGCGAACAACATTTGTGAAATTACTCTTTTTCACATTGTTAGCTTCATTCTCTTCTGAATTGATAGCTCAGGAACAGTGTACTACAATGCCTGAACCTGTAGCTTATACACTGGTGAGCAGTACTACTTCAAAAGTAGTTGAGTATGCTACTATTAGAGAAGTTAGAGTTACACGTACAATGACAACACGAGGTAACAATGGGGATCAGATTATGTATTCCAATCAGGATTATACCCCAACAGAGACTTATTGTGGAAAGAATCGTAAGAACACTTTTGGTAATAAGCGTTATCCTTTTATGGACTCTAATAAAGTCTTTAAGATTGTCTATGAATTTAGTAAACCTGTTAATGATGTGGAAATGTTTTTAGCTGCTTTTGGTTACAATGGAGCCCGAGAGAGCTGGAAATCTACTACTCCCCATCTAGATGTTGTACAATTCTCTGTAAATAAAGGAGAAATACAATTGATAAGACGTTCTGTTTGTGAAGGGGTTAATGTTAGCATCAATGGATCTACAGTGTCTTCTGTTGATACAAAGACTACAGATGTGAAAGTAGGCATCACATCTTCAATTCCTTTTACAGAACTTACTTTGCAATATTTAGAGCCAAGTGGTCAAACAGGAGGTTATGGATTTTTTCCCGAAATCTGTTTGGCTTCTGTGGTTACTCCTATTAGCGATAGCAACTGTACAGTTCCTAATACAGGAGATCCTTTTAGTACTTTTCCCATAGATACCAAAACTATTAATGATATTTCAGTAAAACGTACAGTGGATAGTGGGATAGGAGCTTCTGGGTCATTTCCTGGTTCTCATTGTGGTGGTACACAGATTACTTATCCTTCTAAGGATCCTCTTTTGAAAGACAATAAAAAAATTGTCTATGAATTTGGAGCTCCTATTAAGAGTGCTGAGATCTTTCTATTGGCTTTTGGGGATAATCAAGCTGTAAATACTTTTGATAAGACACAGTTTGAGGTAGATGGAGGCGGAACAATTAGTCTTTCTAAAACCTACGATTGTAATCCTATAGCTTCTAGCATCAATGGAAATATAGTGAGTAGTGTGAACAATAGAAAACTTACTACGGATGTGGCGATAAAAATATCGTCTGATAAACCGTTTAGTAAAATTACTGTTACAGACAGAGCGAGTACTGGTCACGGTTACTTAGTAGCGCTCTGTCCTTTGTCTGTTACTAAGGCTACTGATAGTGATCTAATCGTCTTGGATGCTGCGGCAAGTACCCTTACTAACCAAACGGTTTGTGAGGGAGAGGCTCCTACCACCTATAAGGCAAAAGCAAATGCAACAGCTTTCGCTTCTACAGCTAAATTTGACTATGTACTTGAAGTTAAGAAATCAGGTACTACCAATTGGGTAGCTGTGGAAACTAAGTCCAATGTTACTCCAGGAACATTGCATACTTTTACAGGAGAGAAGTTTAAGAAAACCAATTATAATAATGCTAAGGTAAGGGTGAAGTATGTCTATAAGAATTCACTTTTCTCTTCTGTAACGGGAACTGTTTATTCGAATGAAGCTACTCTTACAGTGAAAGAAAAGGCTTCTATTACTTCTCTTATAGCTTCACCTACTTCTCTTAACGAAACGGGGGCAACCAATATCGTCTATACGATTAAGGGTACTCCAGGGGCAACTGTTACCTACAATATTAATGGAACTACTGGTACCAAGGTGCTTGATAGTACTGGAAATGGTACAGTACCAGCCAATAACCAATCAGTTAAAACTACTCTTACCATCACAAAGGTAGAGAAGACAGGACTATGCTCACGTGAGAACCTTACCTACAAGGCAGAGGTGGATCACCAGGGCAATGGATGTACAAGCCATCCTACTCCTCAGTTTCCTAAGGGAAATAATACCAAAGCTACACTCAATGGAGTGGAAGTAACACGTACCTTGGACGGAACTCCTAACTATTTTCCTACCCAAACTTATCTTTCACAATATAATCTATGTACCCCAACTCTTATAGATGGGCACCCTGCTATGAATGAGCATGGGTTTAATAAGGTTACTTATACTTTTGCTAAACCTATTACCAAGATACAAGTATGGCTTTCTGGCTTTGGTAGTACAGAACCTGATAAATTAGATGAAGCAGAATTCTCTATAGATTGTGCAACAGCGAACCTATCACTTTCTGTAACAGATTGCAATAACACACCAGAGGCTACTTTGGTAACTAAGAGCGGAGGTAGAATTACTTCTAATTCAACAAAATATTTCCAAGCGATTGTACAGGTAACTGCTGATAAACCTTTTACTAAGTTGGAGGTAAAGGAAGGAACAGTAAAAGGTTTTCAAGGTTACGGCTACGTGGTAGAACTTTGTCCTACTTCATTACAACTTCCTAAAATTACAGTAACTCAAGACCCTGCTGAGCAAAAGGCTTGTGCAGGAAGAACAGGAGTTACATTCTCTGCCAATGCTAAAATAGCAGGCATTACAGGAAACTTAGGAGTTCAATGGGAACGTACCAAAACTCCTACTACAGAAACCTCTTGGGTGAGCGCACCTGGAACTGCTTCCGGTACTGTTAAGGCAGATGGTACTGGTAGTACAACTCTTACTTTGGGAACAATAACTGCTACAGATGAGAATTTTTACTATCGCGCAAAATTCACTTATAGTGAATGTGGAGCAAATATTACTAAAACCTCTGGATATGCAAAACTTATTTTTGTAGCCCCATCAGATGTTATCACTATTAATACTCCTAACTATAGTAATATAAGTAATGTATGTACAGAAACAAAGACTATTAACGCAAAGGCTACAATTGCACCAGCCTATGTAGGGAATATTAAGAATCTAGGTGGCGGAAACTTCTTTTCCTATGAGCTTCAGTACAAGGCTAGTGGAAGTACTAGTTGGGTAAATTATCAACTTCCTTCAGGGGGAGCTCTCCAAACTTATAGTAATAATGCTAATGGTAGGGAGCGTACTTTTACAATTAACCCCGCTAATGTGCAAACAGGTTCAAGCTTTAGAGTAAAGTATACAGTAAGTATTACTACTTTATGTGATGATATTACTCTATATTCTAATGAGTTTACCTATACTAAGAAAGCACCTACGACTATTACTACTCAGCCTATTGCTCCTGCTACAGCCTATTGCAAGGGAGCTACGGCTACAGCACTGTCAGTAGTGGCTACAGGGGATGGTACCCTTACATACCAGTGGTATAGTAATACTAGTAATAATAACACAGGGGGAACCCCAATCTCTACAGGAGGAACTCTATCTACCTATACCCCTAATACAGGGACAACAGGGACAACCTACTATTATGTAAAGGTGACAGGAGGTTGTGGAGTAGTAACTAGTACTCCTGTAAAGGTAGAGGTAAGTCAGATTACCCCTCCTAGTGTATCAACAGCTACTAAGACTGAATGTCCTACAGCTACTACTACCCTTTTTGATATGGCTAGTCTAGTAACACCAGGTGCAGGTTATACCCTTAAGTGGTATGATAATGTTACAGGAGGAACAGCAACGACTACTTCACCTAAGGTGGATAGGAAGCAAACAGCTAAGCATACAGTAACTAAGTATGTGTCCCGAGTAAATGCTCAAGGATGTGAGAGTGATCGACTATCAGTAACCTACATAGTAGATATCGCAAGTACAGTGACTCCTACTGTGACCCTTCCTTCAACCAATCTGGTATTGGATTGTCGTGATGGTTCCTTAGCTACTAAGGTGAATACTTGGCTTAACTCAGCATCTGCTAGCACGAGCTGTGGAGTAGCTACCCTTACTAATAACTATAATGCAGTGAGGCCGTCAGACCTATGTAGTGCTTCAGAGGTAGAAGTAACCTTTACTGCTACTGATGCTTTTGGGAAAACTACTACTGCTAAGAAGAAAATTAAGTTTGTCTCTATAGTAGCAAATAATGATACAGCTACTGTGGCACGTAGTGCAGGAGGTAGTATAGATGTACTTGCTAATGATCGTATCAATGGTCAACCAGCAACAACTGCCAATGCAACCGTTGTTATTACCAATGCAAATGGTTCTGGAGCTACTGTTAATTCTGCTACAGGTAAGATAACCATCCCTGCAGGTAGTGTATTGCCTGCTACTTATAATATTAAGTATAAGATATGTGATAAGGTAAATACCTCTATCTGTAGTGCAGAAGGAAATCTTGCTCTTACAGTAACCAATAGTAGTATAGTTGCGGCAAATGATACAGCTAAGGATGTAACCTTTAGTACCTCAGAGCAGTATGTAAAAGTAACAGGAGGAACTTCAGACCTTAATATTCTTGATAATGATAAACTAGGAGCAACTACAGGATTAAATACTACTCAGGTAGATATTATACCTACAAATCCAACAGGAATTGCTATAGAGACTACTACAGGTAAGGTGAAGGTAGCTGCCAACACTCCAGCAGGTACCTATGAAGTGAAGTATAAAATCAAGGAGAAGGGTACTAATAACGAAAGTACAGAGACCAGCTTTACTGTCATTGTTAGGAATGCAGTACAGGCTACTAGTACAGCTCCCACTCATAGTGGTAAGCCTTCTACAACTAGTACTCCAACGGATACTGGAAGTATACTAGGAAATATAAAGATTAATGGTAATACCCCTGCAATAGCAGATGTAACCATTACATCAACTCCTCCTAGTCCATCACCAGGAGCTCCTTCTAATACAGTACCTAGTATCAATACAACTACAGGAAAGGTAGAGATCCCTAAGGGAACCCCTTCAGGTACCTATACAATTCCATATACAGTATGTGATAAGGCTACTCCATCTACTTGTACAACTGCCAATGCTAAAGTGACAGTAACGGATAATACAATCACAGCAGGGGCTGATACAGGAGCAGCAGTAGAAAAATCAGCTACTTCTCAAACAATGAAAAATGCAGCAGGAACTAGTGACCTGAATGTATTGGATAATGATATCTTAGGAACAACTACAGGACTGGATAATACACAGGTACAGATCATTACTACAGTTCCAGTTACAGGAATCTCTATAGATTCTGATGGAAAAGTGAATGTGGCACCTAATACTCCTGTAGGAACCCATACTATTAAATATAAAATTAAGGAAATAGGTACCAATAACCAGTCAGCTGAGTCTACTCTTACTGTAGTAGTGAAGAATAAGGTAACCAATGGAGATGACACTTATACAGGAGCGGCAGCTACCAGTCCTACTCAGCCAACTATTGCTGGTAATGTATTGAATAACATAGAAATCAATGGAGTAAAACCTCCTATGAGTGATGTAACCCTACGAGTAGTAACTCCTGCTACAGGAACTACTATACCACGCTTGAATGTAGGTACGGGGAATATTGAAATTCCTCAAGGAACCCCTGCAGGTACTTACACTATCAAGTATGAGGTATGTGATAAGGCTACTCCTAAAACTTGTAAACAGGCTACAGCTACTGTAAAAGTAGGAGCTAATACGATTGTGGCTACATCCGATGATTTTAGTAACGATGCAGTAACTTATACTACTTCAGCTATAGAAGTGAAACGTAATGGAACCGCAGTGAATGTATTGAGCAATGATACATTAGCAGGAATAGCTCCAACAACTACTCAGGTAGATATTGTTGAGGTTACACCAAGTGATACGCGTGTAACAATAACACCTTCTACGGGAAGAGTTACAGTAGCAGCTAATACCCCTGCAGGTACCTATACTATAGACTATAAGATAGCAGAAAAAGGTAATGCTGCTAACAAATCAGCTGTAGCTAGAGTAACTATAGTAGTGAAGAATAAGGTAGAGACCAATAATGCTACTTCTACACACAGTGGTAAACCTTCTGTAAGTAATACTCCAACAGATGCAGGAAGTATACTAGGAAATGTGAAGATTAATGGTAACACCCCTCCAATAGCAGATGTAACCATTACCTCTACCCCTCCTAGTCCATCACCAGGAGCACCTTCTACTACTGTACCACGTATCAATACCTCTACAGGTAAGGTGGAGATTCCTAAAGGAACCCCTTCAGGCACCTATACGATCCCTTATACAGTATGTGATAAGGCTACCCCATCTACTTGTACGACAGCATCTGCTAAGGTGACAGTAAATAATAATACCATTGATACAACAGGTGAGGATTATAGCAGTACCCCTGCAGAGAAATCGGCAACGGCTACTACTCTTAAGAACGCCTCAGGTCAGGAAGTAAATGTACTAAGCAATGATACCCTTGAAGGTATTCCTGTGGGAAGTCTAACTACCGATAATGTAGAAATTGTTAATATTACTCCTAGTAATCCTAATGTAACTATTGATCCAGCTACAGGTAAGGTTACTATTGCAGCGAACACTCCTGCAGGTACTTATACTATTAAGTATAAAATTAAGGATAAAGGAACCGATAATACATCTGACGAAGCTACTGTAACTGTAGGTGTTAAGAATAAAGTAACTATTACTCGTACAGACTTCACAGGTACACCTTCTACTAATGGTACTCCTACTGTAGCAGGGAATATATTAACCAATACTAATATAGATGGTAGTACCCCTACTGCAGGAAATGTAACCATTACAGTTCCTAATCCAGCTACTGGAGCTACTACAGTACCACGTATTAATACAACTACAGGAAATGTAGAGATACCACAAGGAACTCCTGCTGGAAATTATACAATTACTTATCAGATATGTGATAAGAATACCCCTGCAGGATGTGCTAGCCAGACTACTCAGGTAACAGTAACGGCTAATACTATTACAGCAGTGGCAGATAACTATAGTACCTTTAAGGTAGAAAAATCTTCTACTACTTCTCTTGTGAAAGATGCAAGTAACCAACCTGTAAATGTATTGAGTAATGATATATTAGGTAGTGTAACAGGTCTTAATATTACTCAGGTAGAGATTATTGATCCTAGTTCTGTAACTCCTATCAAGATTAATACTGATGGTACAGTGGCAGTATTACCTAATACAGCTAAGGGAACCTATACCTTAACATACAAAATTAAGGAAAAGGGAACATCTAATCAATCTGCTACTCCAGCAACAGTAACTGTAGTGGTAATTAATAAAGTAGAAATACCTACTCCGAATGTATTTACAGGAACACCTTCAACAAACAGTACTCCAAATGTTATAGGAGATGTTCTTACAGATGGAAATGCGAAAATTAATAATACTCCAGCTACTATAGCTGATGTTACCATCACAGTAGATACTCCAGCTACAGCTATAGGAGGAGCGCCAGTACCTGTTATTAATACAACAACAGGAAAGGTAGAAGTTCCTCAAAATACACCTAATGGTAATTATACTATAGTTTATACTGTTTGTGATAAAAATGCGCCTGTTACTTGTAAGCAAGCTACAGCAACCATCAAGGTAGGAACAGATCTCTTAGTGGCAAATGATGATAATCATAGCAATAACTTTGCCCCTGTAGAAAGAGCTACTTCACCTACTTCAGTAAAAGATGCAAGCGGTAATGTAGCAAGTGTATTGACTAATGATAAGAGAGGAAATAGAACAGGACTAGATAACACTTTGGTGACAATTAATCAGACAGTTTCAACTCCTTACCTTACTCTTAATACAACTACAGGAGGTGTAGAGGTAGCTTCTAATACTCCTGCAGGTATATATACTATTAAGTATACACTTACAGACAAGGCTAATACTAGCAATGTATCTGATGAGGCTACAGTATCTGTCATAGTCAAGAATAAGGTAGAGGTAAATGTTGTAACTATTACTCCTAGTCAACCTTCAGCTACTAATACACCTAAAGAAGTTGGAGATATTCTCGATGGTGTAAAAGTAAATGGAGTGAAGCCTAATCCATCAGATGTGACAATTACTGTAACTACTCCAGCGAACTCTGGAGGAGCTCCAGTACCAGCTATCGATGAAAATACAGGAAAGGTAATAATTCCTAAGGGAGTTCCTGAAGGGGTATATCCGATTACTTATGAAATTTGTGATAATGCTACAGGTCTTGCAAAAACTTGTAAATCAGAAACTGTTCAAGTTAAGGTTAGTCCAAGTACTATCCAAGCTCAAGTTGATGAACAAGCTTCTGCTACTCCATTCAGAATAGAGAAACCTACTGTATCTACCATAGTTAAGAATGGTGGAAATGATCTCAATATCTTAGATAATGATAAACTGAATGAAAGAACAGGCTTGGATACAGATGTAGTAACCTTAGAACAAGTGTCTTCTACTTCTCCAGACGTGAATATAGATACTACTACAGGTAAAGTGATTGTAAGTCCTACTGTTTCTGCTGGAAATTATTTAGTGACATATAAGATTACTGAGATTGGAACCGGCTTATCTTCTACGGCACAAGTAAGAATAGCAGTAGTTAATAAGCTTGAAAATCAAGATGCTACATATACAGGAAAGGCTTCAACAAATACTACTCCAACTGTAGCTGGCAATGTACTGACCAATGTGAAAATCAATGGAATAACAAATCCAGCTATTACAGATGTAAGCATTGCTATAACTACTCCTGCAACGCCTACTCAACCAGGAGCAGTAGTACCTACTATTGATACTGCTACAGGCGAAGTGAGGATTCCTCAAGGAACCCCAGCAGGTAATTATACAATTGCTTATGAAGTATGTAATACACCTGACCCTCAAGCAAAAGTATGCCAACCTGCTACAGCTACTGTTACAGTAGGTACCAATACAATAGATGTACAACCAGACGCTCCTAGCAATCTACCTAGAACAGGAGGTAAGGTAAATATATTAGATAATGATAAGATTAATGGTACTCCTGCTACCACTGATAATGTAACAGTTACTATTATAGATGATGATGGTACAGGGGCTACTATAGACCCAGATGGTAAAATTAATATACCTAGTGGAGTAGCTCCAGGAGAACATATCATTACTTATAGAGTATGTGAGAAGAATAATAGCACTAATTGTCAGTCAGGAACTATTAAGGTAGTAGTCCCTTCTACTATTGAAGTAAATTCTGACGGTGATAAAACTATACCTGGTACTGGTGGAACGATAGATGTATTAACTAATGATAAGATTAATAATATCCCTGCCACTACCGATAATGTCACTATCACTATTACAGATGATAATGGTACAGGTGCTACTATAGACGCAGATGGTAAAATTAATGTGCCAGGTGGTCTCACTCCAGGTGAATATACCATTACCTATAAGGTATGTGATAAGAACAATAGTAATACATGTGAGACAGGATCTGTGAAGGTAGTGATTCCTTCTACTATCGTAGTGACTCCAGATGGAACTCCTACTGTACCTAGTACCGGTGGAACAGTAGATGTGCTAGGTAATGATACTATCAATGGCAATCCTGCTACTAAGGATAATGTAACAGTTACCATAACTAATGATGATGGTACAGGAGCTACAGTGGATGCTGATGGTAAAATTAATGTACCTAGTGGGGTAACCCCAGGAGAACATACTATTACTTATACAGTATGTGATAAGAATAATACAAATACTTGTGAGACGGGAACACTTAAAGTGGTAGTACCTTCTACTATCGTAGTGACTCCTGACACAGATGCTACTGTACCTAGTACAGGAGGAAAAGTAGATGTATTAGGTAATGATACTATTAATGGTACTCCTGCTACCAAGGATAATGTAACGATTACTATTACAGATGACAATGGTACAGGTGCTACTATAGATGCAGATGGTAAAATTAATGTACCAAGTGGTATTACCCCTGGTGAATATACTATTACTTATAAAGTATGTGATAAGAATAATGGTAATACTTGTCAGACAGGTTCTGTTAAGGTTGTAGTTCCTTCTACAATTGAGGTGAATCCAGATGGTAATAGATCTGTACCAAGTATAGGAGGTAAAGTAGATGTATTGGGTAATGATAAAATTAATGGCAACCCTGCTACTACTAATAATGTAATTATAACTATTACAGATGATGATGGTACGGGAGCTACAATAGATCCAGATGGTAAAATTAATGTACCAGGAGGACTTGCACCAGGAGAACATACCATTACCTATACAGTATGTGATAGAGCAAATCCTACCAATTGTCAGACGGGTACAGTAAGAGTAGTTATTACTACTTCTAACATTCAGATAAATCCTGATGGAAATAGTACAGTCCCTAGTACAGGAGGAACAGTAGATGTATTAAGCAATGATACTATTAATGGCACCCCTGCTACTACTGATAATGTGACAATTGCTATTACTGATGATAATGGTACAGGAGCAACCATAGATGCAGATGGTAAGATTAATGTACCAGGAGGCCTTACCCCAGGTGAGTATAATATTACTTATAAGGTGTGTGATAAAGCAAATAGTAATACCTGTGAAACAGGTACTGTAAAAGTGGTTGTCCCTTCTGCAGTAGTAACTATTGCAGCTCAGGATGATGGAACTTGGAAAATAGGTACTCTAGGAGGTCTTACACCAAGTGTATTGGATAATGATACTTTAGGAACCAAAGTAGGACTTTCTGCTGATGATGTGAAAGTAGAATTTACTACAGGACGAGGTTATAATGAGGATCGTTATTTGGAAATGAATAGTGATGGACGTATTACAGTGAAACCAAATGCACCTCTAGGAATACATAGATACTACTATACAATTATAGATAAGACTGATAGAACTCGTTCAGCTTATGCTATAGCAACTATAGAAGTGGTAGATTTTGCAGCTGCAGAAGATGTATTTGATTATCCTAATCCTAAAGCAGGAGTTACGACTCCAAGTGTATTAGCAAATGATGAGATTAATGGAAGAAAGAACCCTACCATAGGTACAGATGTAACCTTTACCCCAGGTACTTCAAGTAATTCACAATATATTACTATGGATGCAGAAGGTAAGATTACGATAGCTCCTAATACACCTAATGGAACTTATACTCATACCTATGAAGTTTGTAAGATAGATGGTTCAGCTTGTCAGACAGCTACAGCTACTATTAGGTTATATGATGCATTGGAAGCAAAGAATGATGATTTCTCCGCTACCCCTGTACAATCAGCTGTGAAAACAGTTGTAGGAAATGTATTGAATAATACAGTTAATGGAAGCGATAGTCTAGCTGAAGAGCCTATTACAGATACTTCCTTGGTTCAGCTTTCTATAGTAACTGATGGAGGACTTACAGGAGTAGAGCTTGCTACCAATGGAGATATTTCAGTGCCACAAGGAGCTCCTTCAGGAACTTATATAGTGAAATATCGTATCTGTCAGGTATCAGATATGACTAATTGCAAAGAAGCAATTGTTACTATTGTTGTAGCCAATGATACTCCATTGAAGGTATTTAATGCAATATCAGGAAACGGAGATAATCTTAATGATGGATTTATTATTGAAGGAATTGAAGCCTATCCTAAGAATATACTTAAAATCTTCAATCGTTGGGGAGTATTAGTGTATGAAAAAGAAGGATATTCCAACTCAGAACCATTCAAAGGCTATTCCAATGCAAAAGGTGTTATAGGTAAGGATAGCAAGCTCCCACAAGGAACTTACTACTATATCCTAGAGTATGTAGATGGTAATAATCATTCACAACAGAAATCTGGATGGCTCTACCTTAAAGAGTAAAGATAGATTAAAGTGGTAAATTAAGAGAGTGTACTTGAAAAAGTACGCTCTCTTTGCTTTATTATGGATAAAAAGATGTACCTTTGTAGAAAATTTTGTGAATGAATACTATCTATACTTTTCTGACTTATATAGTAGATGCTTTCTTACCTATTCTTTCTTTATTTAGTAAAAAAATTAAGTTTTTTTACAGAGGAAGAAAATTAAGTTTTTCTCTTTTACAAGCTCATATTTCTCCTGAAGATAAGGTAATTTGGATTCACACGGCTTCTTTGGGTGAATATGAACAAGGATTGCCTATTATTAAGGAGCTTAAGAGGAGGTTTCCTGAAAAAAAACTGGTGGTAACCTTTTTTTCTCCTTCAGGATATGAGGCTAAAAAGTATAGTAAAGATGCTGATTTACTCCTATATCTACCAATGGACTTACCTAAGCGAGTAAATCATTTTTTAGACCTATTACACCCAGAAATGGCTATATTTATCAAATATGAATTTTGGCAGAATTATCTCTATGCGCTTAAGAATAGAGGTATACCTACCTACTTAGTTTCGGGTGTTTTTCGTCAGGAACAGTTGTTTTTTAAGAAGAGAAGTTTAGGAATGCGTAAGGTGCTTTCTTGTTTCACTTATTTTTTTGTACAGAATGAAGGAGCTAAGCTATTATTGCAATCTATAGGGTTCTCTAATGTAATGGTAAGTGGAGATACTCGTTTTGATAGGGTATTAGAGATTCTTTCACGAGATAATAAACTTCCTTTTATGGAACAATTCTTGGGAGTAGCTCCTTGTATGGTTTTTGGGAGTTCCTGGAAGGCTGATGAAAGTGTTTATTTACCTTTTCTAAACGCTTATAAAGGTAATATGAAGTTTGTAATAGCTCCACATCAAGTAGGGGATAAAAACCAAATAAATACTCTTAAAGAAGCTATTAAGAAGCCTACTATACTATTTTCAGAAGCTCAAGATAAGGATTTATCTGCATATCAGGTTCTAATTATAGATACGATAGGCTTACTTACCAGAATATATAGCTATGCCTCTGTAGCCTATGTAGGAGGCGGAATGGGTACAAAGGGCTTACATAATGTACTAGAGCCGGCTGTGTTCCGTGTGCCTGTAGTAATTGGTAAGCACTATGAAAAGTTTAATGAAGCGAAAGAACTTATTGAGCGAGGGGGAATTTTTTCTATAAAGAATACTACAGAATTTATAGAGGTAGCTTCAACATTATTTACTAATGTTATCCGGAGGGAAAAGGCAGGACTTCTTAACTATAACTATATCAAATCAAAGGCTGGTGCTACGGATACTTTTATCCATTATATACTTGATAATTCTATTGAGCAAGAAACAGAGAATCCAAAAGGAGAGGAGGTCTAGATATTTTATTATATACCTTTTTACAGGAAATATTTTTTCGGTTTTTTTAGTTGGGTAGGCATATTTACTTCCTTTTTTATACCATACTTGTACCATATAATTTTTCTTATCATTCTTAAAGTAAGAAGAATCAGAAAAATTTTCTACTTGAGCGTTCTTTTCAAAGATAATTTTGGTTTTATAATTATTGAGTTCTTTAGCATATCCTATGGGAGAAATAGCTCTACTTTTGTATCTGTAGAAATCAATGGAATCCATCAATATAGTTTTTTTCTGATAAGAAGAAGGAGATATAAGAATATCATTCCGCTGTATAAGAGTAAAAATATTAGCCAGAATAGGCATCGCAATGATCCCTATTAGAAGAAAGCTAAGAAGGTATGAAATTCCTATAATCCTGCGAACAGCTTGTTTCATTTACTCACAAAATACAAAAACTATTCAAAATAATCTGAATAGTCTTATCAAATAGTTTTCAAATAGCACAAAAAATAAATAGGAGATTGAACTCCTATTTTATTTATTTCTTTTTCAAAAATTCATCAGCTAGTTCAGGAGCCATTACTCCTTCTACAAAGGTATAAGCACCTGTTTTTGGAGATTTTACCATTTTGATTACTTTGGTTAATCTCTTAGATTTTCCTTGTAAAGTTGCTACTGTTTTCTTTGCCATAGTTATTCTTATTTAATTTCTTTATGAACAGTCATTCTCTTAAGGATAGGATTGAATTTTTTAAGTTCTAATCTATCTGGAGTGTTTTTTTTGTTTTTGGTAGTAATGTATCTTGAAGTTCCTGGCATTCCAGAATCTTTATGTTCAGTACATTCTAGGATTACTTGTATTCTGTTACCTTTCTTTGCCATTGTTATAATTGTTATATTATTTTATAAATCCTTTTTCCTTAGCTTCTTTAAGTACTGCAGAAATCCCTTTTTTGTTAATAGTTTTGATAGCGCTTGTTGAAACGCGTAGGGTAATCCAGCGGTCTTCTTCTGGAATGTAGAAACGCTTAGTAGTTAAATTTGCTTTAAATTTTCTTTTGGTTTTGTTCATTGCGTGTGAAACATTGTTTCCACCCATTGCTTTTTTACCTGTCAATTCACAAACTTGTGCCATTTTATCACTTTTTAGTTCATTATCTAATCGGGGTGCAAAATAACGAACTTTTATTGAAACTACCAAATATTTTTCGTTATTTTTTTTATTTATTTTCAATGGATTATTTTTCCGTCTTGCATTGTAAAAGTTTTATCAGCCATTTGGGCTAATTCAGTATTATGAGTAACAATCACAAAAGTCTGCCCTAGTTCCTCTCTTAATGTGAAAAAGAGTTGATGAAGATGCTGAGCGCTTTCAGAATCAAGGTTTCCACTGGGTTCGTCGGCAAAAATAACATCAGGCTGGTTCATCAGAGCACGAGCCACAGCTACTCGTTGTTGTTCTCCTCCTGAGAGGGCTTCAGGCTTATGTGATAACCGATGAGAGAGTCCTAAGAAATCTAATAATTCCTTCCCACGAGCCTGAGCCTCTTTTCTTGAAGTCCCTTTGATAAAGGCAGGAATGCATACATTTTCTAGAGCAGTGAATTCAGGTAATAGCTGATGAAATTGGAAAATGAATCCTATATGTTCATTACGGAATTGAGCCATTTTCTTTAGGGAAAGTTTTTTTATATCTATTCCATTGATTATCAGAGAACTATCCTCTCTAGGTGTCATTGTATCGAGAGTGCCTAAGATATGTAAAAGTGTGGTTTTTCCTGCTCCAGAAGCTCCTACAATAGAAACTACTTGTGCTTTTTCTACTTGAATATCTACTCCTTTGAGAACTTCTAAGGATCCAAATTGTTTGTGTATATGAGTAGCTTTAATCACTTTAAATATTGTTTTTAGGAGATTATTTAGGCACTTTGATGACATAGGTTTTTCCGCTTTTATTCTGAAGGGAAAAATCTCTTATCCAAGGGTTCAAAAGGCGAATAGTCTTATAATTAGTTTTATAAAGTTTAGCGAAATTTGCTAAATTGCTAATGGTGCTATCCACAGTGATATATTGAACAGGCTCTAATTCATAAAGTTGGCTTTTTTTGTAATTAAAACCGTATTTTTTAGGATGCTTCATAATTTCTTTAAGAGCTAGGATGCGAAATACATATCGTGAGGTTTCTTGATTAAGATGAAGGTCATAGTAGCTACTGACTTGTTGCTTATCAAGCTGAGTTCGTATACCATTTTTGCCCGCATTATAGGCAGCTGCAGCAAGTGTCCAGTTTCCCATTTCACTCTTGGCTTTTATCAGGTATAGACAAGCTGCTTCTGTTGCTTTTTCTAGATGATAGCGCTCATCCACAGTATCTTCCATTTCTAGGTTGTATTCCTTGGCAGTTCCTTTCATAAATTGCCAGAAACCAGCGGCACCTGAAGGAGAAACGACATTCTGTAAGCCACTTTCTATTAAGGCTAAATACTTGAAATCGTTAGGTACATTATATTTATTTAAGATAGGTTCAATGATAGGGAAGAACTTATGGGCTCTTTTGATAAGTAATAAACCATTGGACTGCCAATATACATTTACAAGTAGTTCGCGATCAAGGCGTTCGCGTACATCTGAGAGTTCTAAAGGAACAGCTTCTCCAGCGAAATCAAGCTTCTTAGGTAGGTCCCAAGCACGAATATTATAAGCAGGTAAGCTATCCCTTTCGCTGAGAGATTCTATCATCAGTGGATCATCCTCACTAAGGGTCAAAGGCTCTGTATCAGTAGGGGCAGCTACGGCATTGATAAGAATTAGGGCAATGGCAATCACTCCTATGTTATTGATAAATTTTTTTCCTATAGAAAGTACTTTTTTCATAATTTGATATTTTTATTTTATTGAAACTAATTATTTGTAAATCAACATTTTATGATAAATAGCGTTATGATATTTGCTTTGAATGTATTCAGTGGGCAAAGGTAACCAAAAATATTTATTAGAACGTAAAAAAAGAAAAATAAAATTTGCAAATCTTATTTTTCTTTTGTAATTTTGTAACCTGAAATGAAAAGGAAAAAGGGACATACTCATTTTTTAGTCTTTCTGCTACTTCTTTGTATGCTGAAAGTTACTTTCCCTATAGGTGAATTCTTCCATAATCACCATTCGGGAAAGGAGTTATGTACTCATATTACAGGTAAAAAATGCTTGCATGACACACATTTTTCTGCTTTGGAAAAGCATCATGATTGCGTTTTTCTTCAGTTGCACAATGCATTTTTACCTTCTCTTTTTCTATATCATTTTTCTGAATCTCTCATAACAATTCCTTATTTTTTTGAGGAAAAAGAGCCTCAAAATTTTCTTGTAGAGACTTCTACTAGAGGTCCTCCTTGCGTCTAAAATTCTTCAGTTTTACTCACAATAAATCCCTTGAAAACTTCAGTTGGGATTCTATGGGTATGTATTATCAAAAATATATAATTATATCTTAGTTATCTTATTGTTACAACCTACTTTATGCGAAAGATTTTAGGTTTTTTCTTCTTTGTGAGTGTTTTTTCTCTTTATGGGCAGCAAACACTTACTTTGAGGATAGAAGACGCTTATAAGCAACCTCTTGCAAGTGCAGTAGTTCATTTCATTGGGAAGCACTATATAAGTGATGCTCAGGGAAGGGTAGTTATTAGTAAGCTTTCCCAAGGGAAATTCCCAATTAAAGTAAGTTATCTGGGCTTTACAGATTATGAATCTATTATTGTAATTCCTGCTCCGCAACCTTATGTTATTACTATGCAGGAGGAGATAACCCAGCTTACAGGGACTGTTTTTGTTAAGAGAATAGCTAAGCCTGTAGAGGTAACTTCTTCTATTGATAAAGTAAAGCTACAACAGAAATCAGGAGAGGAGCTGGCTAAGGTGGTTTCCTCAGTGGCAGGTGTATCAATGATTCAGACAGGAGCCACTATAGCCAAGCCTGTCATTCATGGCTTGCATAGTAATCGCATTCTGATTCTTAATAATGAAGTCAGGCAGGAAGGACAACAGTGGGGCACCGATCACGCCCCAGAAATAGATCCTTCTATAGCAGATAAAATTACAGTAGTCAAAGGAGCTGAAGCTGTTCGTTATGGTTCTGATGCACTTGGAGGAGTTATTGTAATTGCCCCAAATAGGCTTCCTTATGGAGATGGCTTGCACGGGGAGCTTTCGCCTTCTTTTGCTTCTAATGGGCGTAAATTAGCTACGACATTTAAGCTAGAGAGTGCTATTCCCGGTTGGCACGATTGGGCTTGGCGCGTACAGGGAACTCTTAAGCGTTCGGGAGATATTCGTACTGCGGATTATGTACTGAATAATACTGCTGCACAGGAAGCTAATTTTTCGGTAGCTACAGGAGTCCAGAAAGAACAAGGTACAGCAGAGCTTTTCTACAGTAGGTATCAGAATGAAAGTAGTGTATTCTATGGTTCTCATATAGGAAACTTGGATGATTTGCTTCGTAGGTTTGAGGTAGGACGTCCTTTGACTACTTTTCCTTTCTCTTATAGTATAGAAGCTCCTAAGCAAAAAGTTATCCATCACCTTTTGAAAGCTAAGGGATTCTATTTTCTTCCTTTTGGAGGGAAAATTACGACACAATATGCTTTTCAAAAGGATATTCGTCAGGAATTTAGTGTTCGTAGGCTTGATAGAACCCGTATTCCTGCCTTGAATATGGAACTGACTAGCCATTTGTGGGAATTATTTTGGGAGAGTATAGGAAATTCTCATTGGAAGACACAGCTAGGGGGTAATTTTTCCTATCAACAGAACTATAATCAGCCTGGAACAGGAGTAGTACCTGTAATTCCTAATTTTACTTCTGTAGGTTATGGCGCTTTTATTATTGAGAAATATCATTCTGATAAATGGGATGCAGAGGCAGGTCTTCGTTATGATTATAAGTACTTGAATGCCGATGGTTATAATATGTATGGAGAGCGTTATGGAGGAGAACATAATTTCCATAATCTTACCTATTCCTTAGGAGGAAGTTATCAAGCAAGTCCTTCTTTGGGAATCAGTAGTAATATAGGAATTGCTTGGCGAGCCCCTCAAGTGAATGAACTCTATAGCAGTGGTTTGCATCACGGAGCAGGGACTTTCAACTTAGGAGAAGCTTCTCTTAAGCCAGAAACAGGAGCAAAGTGGATTACTTCCCTTAAGTATGAGCCTAAGCAAAGTGGTTTTTTCTTGAATATGGATATATATGCTCAAGTAATTCGTAATTATATCTATGATTATCCTACAGGAGAGACTCGTACTTTGTCCTCTGGGGTGTATCCTATATTCCAATATACTCAAGCAGATGCTTTCTTTAGAGGCGCTGATTTAGAGATTTCTCAGCGAATACTTCGTTGGGGAGCTAATTCCAATACGTTATCCTATGGGATAAGAGGTGCAGTTGTTTTTGCAAACGAACTCAAAACAAACCGATATTTTCCTTTTATTCCGGCTCCTCGCTTATCCCATTCTTTGGAATGGAAAGTAACTCCTAAAGGGCTTTTTAAGCATATTGAGGCAAGTGTAGGGCATACTTTTGTAGCTAAGCAAACTCGTTTTGAGCCTTCACAGGAGCTGGTGCCTACTACTCCTGAAGCTTATCATCTTTTTGAAGCATCCTTAGGTGGAACGCTTTCTATTACAGAGCATCAGTCTTTATCTGTAAGGGTTTCGGCTGAGAATTTACTCAATCAGTTGTATAAGGAATATACCAATCGCTTTCGCTATTATGCTCACGACTTAGGTAGAAATATTTCCTTAAGGCTAAGTTATAATTTTTAAACAAAATAATTAATTAAAAATCAAAGAAAAATGAATAAAATAATCACATTTTTTAGAAAAATTTCCTTTATTTTACTAGGAATTACTTTTTTAGTTTCTTGTTCTAAAGACGAAAATAAGAATGAACAGCAACTTTCAGCTCCTATCATAGAGTCTTTGGAAATAGGCGAACAGAATGCCAAAACGGCATATATAGCAGATGAGTTCCACTTAGAGGCTACTTTTATTGCAGAAGCAGGAATTAAAGAAGTTAAGCTACAAATTACCTATCCCAATGGAGATTCTTCTTTTAGGATAGAACAGACTTTTCCTGACTTTGTAGGGCTCAAAGGAGGTCATATTCACAAGCATTTTGACATTCCTGCAGATGCCAAAGAGGGAAATTATGATTTTCTTTTGACCATCACTGGGCAAAATGATAAGAAAATCTCTGTAAAAGAAACTATAGTAGTAGAAAAGAAGATAGATTTTACAGAAAATAACTCTCTCTCTCTTTCTACCTTACAGTTAGGCGTACTTAATAAGACTATCAGTATGCCTAGAGCAGACTTTTTAGCTAAATTGCAGAGTGAAAATGTCTCCTTTGATCAAGGAAGTGTTTTTGACCCAATTACTTATTACGCTACTAGGAATAATGCGCCTTTTGCAAGATATAAAGTAGAGGTAAGCTTTGCTAATGTTTTCGACTTAGATATTCGTCCTTATCGGCTATATGATGGAGTAGATACCATTACCCTCATTCCTGTAGATGATAATGGAGAAGAGATAACTAATGACCAGCCAGAACAGGTATTTAAGTACTTTCAGCAATATATCTCTTCTTTTAACCCTAATGTATATCAGTATATTCGTCAGGAAGATGATAAGGACTATGTTGAGAAAGGTTTTACCAAAGAGGAATTTTATAAAACTTTCACTAATAAAAGCTTGAAAGAAACTGATGCAATTATTGTGTGGAATGCAAATCCTAACAAGCCCGTTACAGAAAGTTCTAAAGAGAAAAATACGCCTATCATTACTCTTAAATACGTACGGGCAACTCATACTTGGCAAATCACCTTGGAATTCAATCGTCCTTGGGGCTATGCAAATCATTTAAAAAATAACTAAAAATTAAAATTAACAACAATGAAACAAATACTTACCCCACTAAAGGGACTATTTACCTCCCTAATTATAGGAACTGCTTTGGTAGCTTGTAGCAAAGAAGCTCCAGCACCTACTGATGAAAAAATAGACAAGGGTCACGAAGAACCAGCAAAGGTGGAAATGACTATTCGCCGAGGACACCTTCACGGAGTCCAATTCCACGGAGACTTTGAAAGTATCATTGCTCCAGTTCAGAAGTTTAAATTTGAAATAGATGAAAATACCAAGAACTGGGTACGTAAGGATATGCAAGGCAATATACTTACAGAGAATAATCCTGTGGTGATGATTGAAGGAAGATACTATTCCTTGGAGATTGTCTATTATAATGCCAAAGGAGAGCGGATGAATAATGAATTTACAACTAAGGAGATGCTTCCTATTCATCAGCATTTCTTCGAGGTATATGAATATACTGATACCAAAACACAACAAGTGAGCAAAGATACAGAAGGACTTTTGGAGTATACTTATCGTGATACAGATCCTGAGAATATACAAATAGGACAGCTTGTTGATTCTAAACAAAGTACAGATCGTTCCAAGCTTACAGATAACCCTCTAGGACTCAAAGGTTATTTTGCACCCAAAAAACCCTATACTAAGTATAACATTGCAGTAACTCTTTTCCACGTATTACGTGGCACTAAGAATGTGAATAATCAGGAAAGAGTATTCTATCCATTTAATAAGCCTGGAAGTGAATTAGTTGCTCGTAGCACAACCGATTTTTCTCAAAAAATTCCTGTTTATGTTATTACAGCAGTACCTGATGGAGGAGAAGAGGCTAAGAATCGTTATTATCAAGATATCGCTTCTTATTATAATATTACTCCTCAAAGGGTAGAAGAACTAGAAGATGAAGCACGTAGAAATCACGATTCAGCTAATTTCTATATGTAAGTCTTAGCAATGGAAGAATAAGAAAAGCGATTTGGGTTTCCCGAATCGCTTTCTTTAAAAACAAAAGTTAAATCCATTGTTATATTGAAATTCTTTTCGTAACTTTGCCTTAACAGTATAAAAATCTACATAAAATTACTAATAAATTAGAAATAAAATACTTAAACAAACAATCAATAAACTATGGAAGTAGAACAAGGGTATAAAATAACGCCTGCTCCCTATTGGGCAGAGTCTCTTACAGATGAAGAACTGATAAATTATTCTACAGAGAGTGATTTTTCACAGGAACAGATAGAGGAAGGACGTGATTTTTGCTATCTCCTTAATAAATATTATCTAGTAGATGATCAGAAGAATGCAGATTATGCACTGATGTCCTACACACTTACACAGCCTGAGAACTTAGAACGAGCCTCAGTGAATGATATGATTCTGGAGGAGAATGAATATTATGAAATTCATCGTATTGCGGTGATTCGTGAGGGGGAATATATAGATAAGCTCCCCGATACTAATATAAAAATACTTGATAACGAGAATAATAGTAATGGAGGTGTGATTAGTAAGTCCAAGAAAATAAACATTTCTATCCGTGATTTACGTCTTTATGATATTCTTATTCTTGAGGATACGCGAGTAAAGGTTTTTACGGAGAAAGAGTTTGTTCGTCGGGATTTTGTTAAGCATATTTATGTTACTCCAGATACTTATTGGGCATATGGTAAGTATTACTATAAGTTTATCAATAATCGACAGAAAAAGGTTGCTTATAAAAAATTTTTCTTCCGAGATGAAGAAGGAAACCTGCTTGAACAGCCTATTGAATACCTTGAACAGGGAGCATTTTTTGAGTTTAGAAAAGAAAATTATATTAACCCTGTAGATCCTAATAGAGAGATATTCCCTTTTATTGATTTTGCTACTGAGAGCAACTGGAAAGACCTATCTAATTACATTTATCCTTTATATAAGGATGTCTTAGAACAGTCCGACCTTAAGAGTTTTGCTCCTGATTTAGTAGAAAAATTGGACAAATTGGCTACATTAGATGAGAAGATACAGTTTGCCATTGAGTATGTACAGAATAATATCTATTATACGTATAATGCCGATGAGATGAACGGTCATAAGCCTCAGGAACCTGCTGTTACCTATCAGAATAAGCAGGGAGATTGTAAGGCAAAGTGTGTCTTGCTCAAGACAATACTTGATTATCTTTCGGTACCAGCAAGTGTAGTTTTAGTCAATTATAATGCGGATTTTTATCTGAAGTACTATCTTCCTTCATTGCTTTCTTTTAATCACGTAATTGTAAAGATTCACTACCAAGGGCAGGATTATTTTGTAGATGCTACTTCTCGTAATGAGTTTGGACGATTACAAAAGAGAACCGTTCTTAGCTTCTGTCACTATATGGAAATAGGTCAGGATAAGGAACTTACAGTACGTACTCCTACAAGGTTTGAATATCCTTGTATAGATGAACATATTAAGCTAACGGTGGAAAATGGTGAGGGAAAGCTGGTTTTACAAACAGTGTATCGTTATAATCGTGCTAATAATATGAGAAATTATTTCAAGCAAACCAATAAGAAAGAGCTTATTGATGGCTGGAATCGTTTTCTCTTTTATAATCTCAATTATGTAAATGATCGTAGCGAGCAGGATATTCGTGAAATATTCAAGGATGTAGCAATCAAGATAGAGAAAGATGATAAGGTAGAGAATGAAGTAACTATTCTCTATACAGCTACTATTCTTAAGCCTTACTTTACCAGTAAAGAAGGCAGAGAATTCTTGATGTATTTTGACCATAGTGTCCTTAAGAAAGATATTATTGAGTTCAGGCATAAAGATAGTAGTTATTGGCATAACTATGATAGCGAACATTATGTTATAGAACTCTATGCAGATAAGCCTATTGACACTAAAGAAAAATATACGATACAAGAATTGGAGCTTACCAATGATTATTTCACCTACTCTAGCAAGAAGTTTATAGAGAAAACCTCTGGTAAGGTAGAAATTTCGTATAATCCACTAACTAATCTGGAGATAACACTTGATAAGATTCAGCCTATTAAGGAGGATTATCATAGGATAGGGGATAGTAACTTTGGCTTAGGAATTGATATTCTTCCACAAGGAATTTTTAGTAAAATTAAATCTTGGTTTAGATAATTTAATGGTAATGCAATGGGAACACCTCCTTTCTTTGCGCAAGCAGGGAGATAAAATTACTCGTCCGCGTAAGGAAGAAGATCCTACGCGCTTGAGCTATGATGTAGATTATGACCGAATTGTTTTCTCAGGAGCCTTTCGTAGTCTTCAGGATAAAACACAAGTGATTCCTCTCTCAGGGTCAGGATTTGTTCATACAAGGCTTACTCATAGTATGGAGGTTTCTGTTGTAGGGCGTTCTTTAGGACGTGCTATAGGAGCAAGTGTTCTCGCTAAAGATCCCTTGCTGGCTTCTTTGGGTTATCAGGCTAACGATTTTGGAACTATTGTTGCTTCAGCTGCTTTAGCTCACGATATTGGTAATCCTCCTTTTGGGCATAGCGGAGAGAAGGCAATAGGGGACTTTTTTCGTTCTCAAGAAGGAAGTATTCTTAAGGGGCAAATTTCAGACAAAGAATATGAAGACCTTTGTAGCTTTGAGGGAAATGCAAATGGCTTCAAAATTCTTACTGAAAATAGGGTAGGAGTGCAAGGAGGACTACGCCTTACTTATGCTACTTTGGGCACATTTATTAAGTATCCTAAGGAATCATTGCCTATAAAACCTACAGGGGCAATATGGGATAAAAAATATAATATATTCCAGTCTCAGAAGGATTTTTTTCAAGAACTAGCACAAGAACTTTCTTTAATATCTATAAGTGAAGGTATAGACAAGCGTTTTGTGCGGCATCCTTTGGCTTTTTTAGTAGAGGCAGCAGATGATATATGCTATACACTAATTGACTTTGAAGATGGTATTAATCTGGGGTGGATTCCTGAATCTTATGCATTGGAATATTTGTCTCCATTTATTCAAGGAAGCAAAATAGCGATAGATAATATTACCCAAAAGTATCATCAATTACCATATAAACGGGATAGAATAGCCTATCTCAGAGCACTTTCTATAGGAACGCTTATCAGAGAAGTAGTTACTATCTTTGAAGATCATCAGCAAGCCCTTCTTAATGGCGAATTGACTACAGCTCTTTTGGATAAAAGTCAGTATAAGACACAGATAGAAAAAATCATTAATCTCAGTATTACTAATATCTACCAATCTCCTCAGGTAGTTGAGAAAGAGCTAGCAGGCTATGCTATTCTTCAGCATCTTCTAAAGGTATATTTTACAGCTGTTTATCATCATTGGAAAGGGGAAACCTCTTCCTATGATCGTATTATCCTTAAGACAATTCCAGACCAATATCTACTAGGTAAGGAGAATCTCTATGAATTAATACTTTCACTTACTAGTTATATAGCTAGCTTAACAGATACACAGACTACTCAATTACATTCTAAGCTAATAGGAATTCTGTAAAAACATTTCTATATCTAATTTCTAAAATGATATTTTGGAATTGATAATAAAAGGTTTCTCATAGAATAGTTTTCTGAATATTTATGAAAAAAAATAGTAATGACTAGGTGATAATTAATATTTTTTTTATATCTTTGTCCTATATTTTAAAGTATTAAAAAAATGAGAAAACAACCAATAAAACAAATGGCTTTAGCCATTGTTGCTTCTATGTTTGTTGCTTGCGGGGGTGAAGCTCCTAAGAAAGAACAAGCACCAATTCCTACAACAGATATCCCTGTAGAGGGAGAACAGGTAGTAGCTGAACTTACCTCTCCTCCTCATGTTCCTAAGCCTGTAGGTACTCGTGGGGCAATGAAGCTCAAAGTAGATCTGGAAATTATTGAACAAGAGGGTGAGATTATGGATGGAACTAAGTATCTTTTTTGGACATTTGGAGGAACAGTTCCAGGAAGTTTTATCCGTACCCGCGTAGGGGATGAGGTAGAGTTTACCCTTAAGAATCATCAAGATAACAAACTTCCTCACAACATTGATCTTCACGCAGTAACAGGTCCCGGAGGAGGAGCAGAAGCAACTCTAGTAGCTCCAGGGCAACAACGTACAGTTACTTTCAAGTGTCTTAACCCAGGACTTTATGTATATCATTGTGCCCAAGCTCCTGTACCTTTACATATTGCTAATGGAATGTATGGACTTATTTTGGTAGAACCAGAAGGGGGACTTCCTCCTGTAGATAAAGAGTATTATGTAATGCAGGGGGACTTCTATACTGATGGAGCCTATGGAGCAGGTGGAACACAATCCTTTAACCAAGAAAAAGCATTAGCAGAAAAACCTGATTATGTTCTCTTTAATGGGAAAGTAGGTGCACTAACCAAAGATGGTGCTCTTACAGCGAATCCAGGGGAAACAGTTCGTCTGTTTGTAGGGAATGGAGGTCCTAATTTGGTTTCTTCTTTCCATGTTATTGGTGAAATTTTTGACCAAGTACATATAGAAGGAGGAGATATGATCAACAAAAATATACAAACTACAGTAATTCCTGCAGGAGGTGCCGCCATTGTAGAGTTTAAAGTAGATGTACCAGGTTCTTATGTGTTGGTGGATCACTCTATTTTCCGTGCTTTCAATAAGGGAGCTTTAGGGCTTTTGGTTGCTAAGGGAGAAGAAAATAGGAAAATATATGGTAAGAATGATCCTCAGCCTTATGTGTCAGATCTTAAAATAGCGGTAACCTCTACAGATGCTCCTATTGTCGCTAAAACAAAAGCTCAGCAAATAGAGGATGGTAAAGTAATTTATACAAAGACTTGTGTGGCTTGTCATCAACCTCAAGGACAGGGATTAGAAGGTGCCTTCCCTCCTCTGGCAAAATCAGATTTTCTTAATGCGGATGTGGATAGAGCTATTGATATTGTTCTGCATGGAAAAACAGGTGAGATTACAGTAAATGGAAAAACTTATAATAGTGCAATGACTCCGCAGGCACTTTCTGTACAAGAGGTCGCCGATGTACTTACTTATGTTTATAATACTTGGGACAATAGCAAGAAAGTAGTTACCCCCGAGATGGTACAGAAGATAAAAAATAAATAATTTCAGTAACGCGATGAATCCTAAGTTCATCGCGTTATTATCAAAATTAAGGGCTATAAGAGCCTATTTGTGTAAGAGTGTCTTAATCCTAAAATAATAAATATTTGAAAACTCTAATACAATTCCTTTTGCTTATTTATATACAGTTCTCTTTAGGGCAATCCACTCAAGAAACTTCGCCAATGGTGCAAATTAAGGGTGGTACTTATCAACCAATGTATGGAATTAAGGAAAAAGATAAATCTACTCAAAAAGTAAAGGTAAAGGACTTTTTTTTGGATGTTTTTCCAGTGACAAATGAACAATATAAGCAATTTCTAGAGGAATATCCACAGTACCAACGCTCACAGATAAAGCGAATTTTTGCTCAGAAGAGTTATCTTTCTCAGTGGAAAGCAGATTTGGACTATGCTCCTCTGCTTTCGCAAGCTCCTGTAACTAATATTTCTTGGTTTATGGCTAAGAAATATTGTGAATGTCAGGGAAAACGACTTCCTACAACTGATGAATGGGAGTATGTAGCTCAAGCTGATGCAATAAGTCCTAATGCTACTTCTAAGAAGAGTTATTCTGAATACATAGCTCATTGGTTACAAACACCTCAGACGTATAATAATCCTATAGGACAAACTCAAAAAAACTATTGGGGAGTATATGATATGCATGGGCTTGTATGGGAATGGGTGAGTGATTTCAATAGTGTATTTTTTTCAGGAGAAGCCAGAAAGGACAATTTTGGAGATGATGCGCTTTTCTGTGGGGGAAGTGCTTTAAATGCTTCAGATTTAACTAATTATGGAGCTTTTATGAGATATTCTCTTAGAGGGACTCTTAAGGCAAACTATACTAGTAAGAACTTAGGTTTTCGTTGTGCTAAGAATAAATGATAAAGAATCTTATTTCTATAAATATTCTTTTTATATATGATTTTTTAGAATGGTGATAAAATAATATTAAATTAAAAAAATATGAAAAAAATTTATTTATTACTAGCAGCTTTAGGATTTTTTTCTTTACAAAGCTGTCGTAATGTGGAGAAACCAGTAGCTGAGGATAAGACTCAGCAACAGGAGAATATTGACACTCAAGAATCAAAAGAAGGAGCCATTTCCGATATTTCTATTTATAATCTCCCAGAGGTATGGACTACTCAGAATGGGAATGATATCCAGTGGAAGGATTACAAAGGGAATGTATTAGTGGTGGTGATGATTTATACTTCTTGTAAAGCAGCTTGTCCTATTCTTATTCGTGATATGAGAGAGATACGTAAGCAAGTGGAAGCTTTGGAGGTTCCTTATAAGGATAAGGTTAAGTATATCCTAGTGAGTATAGATCCAGAGGTAGATACACCTGAGCATCTCAAATCCTTTGCCCAAGAGAATGATATGGATGATGACCAATGGGTATTTTTGCGTTCTGATGAAGAGAAAACACGTGAATTTGCAGCCGTTTTAGCTGTGAATTACAAACAAATATCTCCTGTGGATTTCTCTCATTCCAATATCATCAGTGTATTCAATGCAGAAGGAGAACTTACCTCTCAGCAGGAGGGATTAGGAATAGATTATCAGAAGACAGTAGGTGAGGTGAAAAAACAGCTTCTAGAATTAAAATAGAAGTTATTTTTAGGTAAATGTAAGGAAGAAAAAAACTCTTAAAAGCATTGTTTTTTCCCGAAAAGAGACGTATTTTTGCAATCTAATTTTTGTCAGAAAAATCTATGGAATACGTAAGTGTTTTTGAGATGCTTAAGATAGGAGTGGGTCCTTCCAGCTCCCATACTTTAGGTCCCTGGCGTGCTGCAGAAGCATTCCTTAAGGAGCTTAAGGAACAAAATCTATTGGAAAAAGTAGAGAAAGTCAAAGTGGACTTATATGGTTCTCTCTCTCTTACAGGTAGAGGACACGCAACGGACTTGGCAGCAATGTTAGGACTCAGTGGTACCGATCCAGAATATATTCCTGTAGAGAGTATAAGTTCTATTATTGATACGATTAATAGAGATAAGAAATTGCATTTAGCTGGAGCCTTTTTTATAGATTTTGACCCCACTACAGAAGTCGTTTTCAATAAAAACTTTTTACCTTTTCATGCCAATGGAATTACTTTCACTGCACAAGGAAGCCAGATGTCTCCTTACGCTTCTACTTTTTATTCTATTGGGGGAGGATTTATAATCAAAGAAAAGACCGATGATGACAAGGAAAAAGGCTCAAAGCAAGAGAAAAATTTTCCTTATGAGTTTGATTCAGCCAAGGAATTACTTCAGCACTGTATAAAGCAGGATAAAAAAATATCTGAAATTATCTTTGAAGATGAGAAAGCACTCCGAGAGGAGAGCAAAATACATTCAGAACTGCTTCGTATATGGCATACAATGTTCGAATGTGCTTATATAGGTTGTCATACCGAAGGAACTCTTCCTGGAGGGCTTAATGTAAAACGTAGAGCATATGATATTCATAAGAAACTTTTAGGAGATACTTCTGTTCCTTATGATACACTTGAGGGCTGGCTAACTGCCATTCGTGAGAAAAAAGTACAGTTCCGTGAGATTCTTAAGTGGGTAACTTGTTTCTCTTTGGCAGTAAATGAAGTAAATGCTTCATTGGGGCGTGTAGTAACAGCTCCTACCAATGGAAGTTCAGGGGTCATTCCTGCCGTTTTACTCTATTATTTGGCTATAGATAATCATCAAGGGGGCGAACAACAAATAGAACAATTTCTTCTTACAGCAGGGGTTATAGGAAGCCTTTTCAAGAAGCACGCAACTATCTCTGCTGCAATGGGAGGATGCCAGGCTGAAATTGGAGTTTCCTCAGCAATGGCTGCTGCAGGCTTATGTGAGCTCTGGGGAGGTAACCCAGAACAAGTGATGATTGCAGCTGAAATAGCTATGGAACATCACTTAGGGCTTACTTGTGATCCTATAGGAGGATTAGTTCAAATTCCTTGTATTGAACGTAATGCAATGGGAGCAATTAAGGCTATCAATGCAGCAGAACTTGCTCTGGAAACAGACCCTAAGAATGCTAAAGTTCCCTTGGATAAGGTTATCGCTACAATGTGGCAGACAGCCCAAGATATGAATACTAAATACAAAGAAACTTCAGAGGCAGGGCTGGCTGTAGCTGTAAGTATGGCAGATTGTTAAGATGACAAAAAGAGAAAAAATACGTTTTATTATTGATACATTGGAGGAACTTTATCCAGATCCTCCCATCCCTCTAGCTCATAAGGATCCTTATACCTTGCTTATTGCCGTGATTCTTTCTGCCCAATGCACGGATGCTAGAGTGAATCAGATTACTCCTTTGCTATTTGCTAAAGCTGATAATCCCTATGATATGGTTAAGCTTTCTCAAGAGGAGATCCAAGAAATTATAAGACCCGTAGGACTTTCTCCGATGAAGTCCTACGGTATTTATCATCTTTCTCATATTCTTATTGATAAGTATAATGGAGAAGTGCCTAAGTCCTTTGAGGCTCTAGAAGCATTACCTTCAGTAGGTCATAAGACAGCTAGTGTAGTGATGAGTACTGCTTTCGGAGTACCCGCTTTTCCTGTAGATACTCATATACACCGTATGCTTTCTCGCTGGCGGATTTCAGATGGAACTACAGTTACAAAAAGTGAAAATGATGCAAAAAAAGCTTTCCCTAAAAGCAAATGGAATAAACTCCACTTACAGATTATCTATTATGCACGGGAATATTCTCCTGCTCGTGGATGGGATATCACAAAGGATATCATTACTCAGGCACTTATGGCTAGCAAAAAGAAATAAATATTTAAGCCAATTAGTTAGGTTGAATCACTTATTACTTTCCTGACAAAAGAGAATTTATATATTTTTTACTTGACAAGAGAGAGTCGTCTTCTGCATTTTTTACCTTCTTTTCAAATAGAAACTGCCATTTTCCATTCTTCTTTTGATAATATTTTCCTATAAAAGGGAATGAGATGCTAAATTCATCATCACTATCTACACTTACATATTTCATAGGTACAAAAAAACCTACTATCCCCCAGTTTTTCTCATTTTTTATCTTTTCTTTCAGTATTTTGTCAATTTTCTTATTATCAGTGTCTGAAAAATAGTGGTAATCATACAATTCATTATATAATGGCTTTAGTTGGTTATTTTTCTCAAAATTCTTCAAATAATCAATATCTGATTTTAATTTTGGTATGTAATAAATTGTAAAATGTCCTACTTTTGGAATCATATAAGATGACATAGGTATTTTATCAGAAATATAAAAATATATTCTTTCTTCTTTATTGAAGTATCTTGTTATACTATTGCTATTTTCTTGTGCTCTACAAGAAAATAATATGAAAAATATACAGCTTACTAAAAAATATTTTGTTTTCATTTTATTATATTTTCCTTTGTTGTTTCATCAAAGTTTCTTGTTTTATTTGAAAGAACAATGATATTTTTCTTTTTATTATCAGCTAATTCTAAGATAATTGAACTATACCCTAAATAAGTTTTCAAATCTTCTTCTATTTCAAGTTTTTTGATATCTTTCTGGGCTAAGTTTTTTAGCTTATTATAATTATCATAGTCTGTTGGGCAACATATTTTTAATTCATCTTTAGGAAAATGATTATAGTAATTGATGTAATTATAGTAAATTTTTTCTTTCATCTTAGATTGCTCTTCAGCTATTTTTCTAACAAACGAACTATCTTGTTTTATCGTATCAAAAAAGGGAAGAGTAAGTTCTGACAAAGTATAATTGACAGAAATATTGGTATCTATATACTGATTT
>NZ_CAURLX010000022.1:0-35007 GCF_963525585.1 uncultured Capnocytophaga sp.
GAGCCTTAGTAGTTGTCTTAACACCATCTATTGCCCAATAGCCATCTATTATAGAAAGTACAGGAGTACGTCCATCTTGACCTTTATCTCCTTGAGCCTTAGTAGTTGTCTTAACACCATCTATTGCCCAATAGCCATCTATTATAGAGAATACAGGGGTACGTCCATCTTGACCTTTATCTCCTTGAGCCTTAGTAGTTGTTTTAACACCATCTATTGCCCAATAGCCATCTATTATAGTAAGTACAGGAGTACGTCCATCTTGACCTTTATCTCCCTGAGCCTTAGTAGTTGTCTTAACGCCATCTATTGCCCAATAGCCATCTATTATAGAGAATACCGGGGTATGTCCATTTTGACCATCACGACCGGGGTTTCCTTGTAGACCTCTAAGATTCATAATCGGGGTGGTTCCCCATCCAGTCTCTGTTTTGGTGTAAAGATCGGATGTGGTAATATCCAAATAATAGTCTCCTTTTTCTCCTTTGGAGGCGTCTGGAGCACCACTACCTGAAAGGATCGCACTACCGTGAGTTACAACACGTTCACGGATTATCTGTTCAGCATCTTTGGTACAGTGTACAGCGGTTAATGCTACAAATAATAATGGAAGCAGATATTTTTTCATTGGTTATAAATTAACTCTATATTAATTTGGTGCAAAATTACGTTTTCTTATAGAAACAAAAAAATATTTTTTAACTTATTTTTCAACAAGGTGTTAAGATAGTATCAATAAATTACCAAGAGAGTGTAGCTCCATAGAGTTGAGTTCCGTCCCAAGCCTTGGAGCTGGAGAGGTTCCAATGGTATTTTTGGGTAGTTTTAAATCGATAATCAGAGGTTTGGATACGTGATTTAGCGATATTTTTCCCAATAAGATATCCCATAAAGAGTGCAATAGGGTAATCCGAAGCCCAATGTACCTTACTTTGCATCATTTCAAAGGACATCAGTGCCAAAGCAGTATAACTCACAGGCTTGATCCACTTATAATCCTTGTAATTCTCAGCTAATACTGTTACAGCAGCCATTGCAGTGGTGAGGTGTCCTGAGGGCATCGCATCGTAATGGGAGGTCTGCTTCTGGTAGGCAGCAAAGCTAGGAGCAAATGTCCAAAAACTATGCCATCTTCCATTCTCTGCAGTAATAAAAGGACTTTCCCTACCGGTGAGTCGCTTGATAGGCTGTACAAATACTCCCGTGATGAGTATGCTCTCAATAAGTTGCATAGCGGTACTCTTAGCTCTATAGTCGTCAGTAATCAGTCCATAGGTTGCCAGGCCACCACTAATGAAGATAAAAGTAGTTCCATTTCCTATAAAGTATAAGGCGGAATTGACATCGGCAGGGACGATTTTTAGGAAGCCTAGTTTTTTATAGGTATGGTGTTCGTTTAAGCCTAGGGAAGCACCGAAATTACGACTTTCCTTAATTAGCCAAGGGTCGGCAGGGATCAGGGCTGCAGTGGCTCCTAAAGCGGCGATTCCGTACGGATAGTAAGGCTTCGCTACAAAGTCCTTGAGGGTATTAAGGGTATTTTGAGGAGCTTTATTGATTAAGTCCCAAAACTTTGGTTTCTCATAAGTAAAATAAAGGTCAGGCTCTATTTGATAATGGGCTCCTTCAATTTCTTTAGGTATCCAATTTTCATCTACAGGGATGGTATCTGATACAGTACCTGCCACTACCTCCTGTGCAATTGTGGTATTGATACAGAAAAAGAAAGGAAGTAAAAGAAAGATATGTTTCATATAGTGAATAATAGAGAGTGAGAAGTAAGGGCGAATTGTAATTCGCCCCTAATAATCATATTCTTATTGATAGTTATTTAAGAATTCCTTTCTTAATAAGTGTCTCGGCAATTTGAATGGTATTGGTAGCAGCCCCTTTGCGGAGATTATCAGCAACGACCCAAAGATTAAGGGTTTTCGGCTGTGACTCATCACGACGTACACGCCCTACAAATACCTCATCTTTGCCATGAGCATAGATAGGCATAGGGTAGGTATTGGTATCGGTATTGTCCTGAAGGATTACTCCAGGAGCTTGGCTGAGGAGTTTGCGTACCTCAGCAAGGTCATATTCTTGTTCAAATTCCACATTGACCGCTTCACTATGTCCGCCCACTACGGGGATACGTACAGCAGTGGCTGTTACACGAATGGAGTCGTCAGCAAAGATTTTTTTGGTTTCTCTGACTAATTTCATTTCTTCTTTGGTATAACCGTTTTCTTCAAAGACATCACAATGAGGGATGGCATTGCGGTGGATAGGGTAGTGGTATGCCATTGTACCTTGTATGCCTTTGTATTCATTTTCTAGCTGATTGACAGCCTTTACTCCTGTACCAGTGATAGACTGATAGGTAGAGACTACAATACGCTTGATGCCAAACTTACGCAAGGGGGCTAGAGCTACTAGCATTTGAATAGTAGAACAGTTAGGGTTGGCTATAATTTTGTCTTCCGCTGTAAGGATATCTGCATTGATTTCAGGAATCACCAACTTTTTGGTTGGATCCATACGCCAAGCAGAGGAGTTATCCACTACAATAGTACCTACTTGGGCAAACTTGGGAGCCCACTCCTTGGAGGTATCGCCTCCAGCGGAGAACAGAGCTACATCAGGCTTAAGGGAGATGGCTTGGCTCATTCCCACTACTTTATATTCTTTTCCTTTGAAGGAGATGGTTTTTCCTACAGATTTTTCAGAAGCTACAGGGATGAGTTCTGTTACAGGGAAATTGCGTTGTGCCAAGACCTCCAGCATGACATTGCCTACTAAGCCTGTGGCTCCTACTACGGCTACTTTCATAAATATTTTTTTATTAGGATTAAACACGCAAAGGTATAAATTTTTTCTGTATAGGCAAAGAAATTTCGTTTATTCTTCTAAAAGATGTATTTTTGCACCCTCAAACAAATCCAACAACAATGCGGACAAAATCCACCAAACAGAATAAAATCAATGTTATTACCTTAGGTTGTTCAAAGAATGTGTATGATAGTGAAGTGCTTATGGGGCAACTCAAAGCCAGTGGGAAGCAGGTAGTACACGAGGAAAAAGGAAATATAGTAGTGATTAATACCTGTGGCTTTATCAACAATGCTAAGGAAGAGAGTGTGAATACAATCCTAGAGTACATTCAGAAGAAAGAAGAAGGACTCGTGGATAAAGTATTCGTAATGGGCTGTCTTTCTGAGCGCTATAAGCCAGAGCTAGAGAAGGAGATTCCAGATGTCGATCAGTACTTTGGAACGACAGAGCTTCCGCAACTGCTCAAGGTATTGGGAGCCGATTATAAGCACGAACTTATTGGGGAGCGACTGACGACTACCCCTAAGAACTATGCCTACCTAAAGGTTTCTGAAGGGTGTGATCGACCTTGTAGCTTCTGTGCCATTCCGCTGATGCGAGGGAGCCATAAGAGTACTCCTATTGAGAACTTGGTAATTGAGGCAGAAAAATTGGCTAAAAAAGGGGTAAAAGAGCTCATTCTTATTGCCCAAGATGTTACCTATTATGGATTAGACCTCTATGGAGAGCGTAAGCTTGCAGATTTGCTCCGTGCATTGGTTAAAGTAGAGGGAATAGAATGGATCCGTATCCACTATGCTTTCCCTACAGGATTCCCTAAAGATGTGATTGAGGTAATGAAACAAGAACCTAAAATATGCAAATATCTAGACATTCCACTACAACATATCTCAGATTCTATTCTTAAGAGTATGAAAAGAGGGACAACTCAGGAGAAAACTACCCGCTTACTCAAGGAATTTCGGGAAGCAATGCCTGAAATAGCTGTTCGTACGACTCTTATTGTGGGGTATCCCAATGAAACAGAAGCCGATTTTGAACTTTTGAAAGATTTTGTGCGAGAAATGCGCTTCGAGAGGTTGGGTTGTTTCACTTACAGCCACGAAGAGAATACAGCAGCCTATGAATTAGAAGATAATATTCCAGAGGAAGTAAAGCAACGCCGTGCTGCAGAGATTATGGAAATACAGTCTCAAATCTCGTGGGAGCTAAACCAAGAGAAAGTAGGGAAGACTTTCCGATGCCTTATTGACCGCAAGGAAGGACAGTACTTTGTGGGGCGTACCGAATATGATTCTCCTGATGTAGATAATGAAGTCTTGATAGATGCAAGTAAGTACTATGTGAAGATAGGTGATTTCGCACAGGTGCTTATCACTGAGGCTACAGACTTTGATATGTATGGAACGCCTGTATCTTAATAGGTGAAGACTATCCAAAAAGTGATTATTATGACTCTTCTATAAGGGTGTTTTGCTTACCTCTTTTTGGATAGTCTTTTTTACTGAAAAAGCTATTTTACAGCGATGCAGGAGATTTCCACCGCAACTCCTTTAGGAAGTTTTGCCACTTGGTAGGTCTCCCTTGCAGGCGCTCCTTCGGTAGGGAAATAAGCTCCATAGAGTTCGTTTACCTGAGCAAAATGGGCTAAATCCTCAAGAAGAATGGTTGTTTTGACCACATCAGCAAAGGAATATCCGGCTTCCTCTAGAATAGCCTTAAGGTTTTCCATTACCTGCTTGGTTTCAGGGACAATCCCTCCTGAGACTACTTCTCCCGTTTGGGGATTGATGGGAATTTGCCCAGATACATACAAGGTGTTTCCAGCTAAGATGGCTTGGCTGTAAGGTCCTATAGGGGCAGGAGCCTTAGTGGAAAGTATTACTTTTTTCATACGAATATAAATTTGATATTTTGATAATTAGCAAATAAATTAGTTAAGTACTCTATCAGGTGACTTGTTCTTTTCCCACTTAAGGTCAGAGAGCATAGAGGCTTTGATTCCAATAAAAAAGTACCAAGAATTTCGGTCTCCAAAAGGAGAGAAACTAAAGGACATACGGAAGCTATTGAGATCTCTTTCGAAACGTATCTGAGTATAGGTAACCCCATTATTGGCAAAATCATACCCAGAAGAAGCACCTACGCGCCATTTGGGGGTTAAGTCTACATTCCCAGAGACCATTAGTGAATTACTGGAAATCATAGGATTTCGGTTGTTATTGGAATAAGATAGGGAATGAGCAAGGGTAATGTCCCAAGGCATAGAGGCATAGTAGAGCCTTTGCTTTTTTTCTGTTTCTTTTTTGTCAGGATCCTCTTCTTTCATAGGCTTGCTCAGGTCGGTATTCATAGCTGCACCAAAGAGGTCGTCCGAACGCCCACCAGAGGCAGTGTTATCACTACTTTTGCTTTTTTGGAAGTTTTTGCTAGAGAAAGCATAGTTCAAGGTGAGGTTGGCATTGGTGAGCCTAAAGAGACTACCTCCATTATTGATATTGAACTTCTCCATCTGGCTACCATTGGCATCAATGGCATAAGGATTCAAGGTAGCTCCGAAATTTACCCCTAACTTATTGTCAAAGAGCTGAGTTCCTCCTGTGATATTCACTGGGCTGAATTGTTTTCGTACTAGGTCATAGGAAGAAGAAAAATTCAAGCTATTGAGGAGCATCACTTTTTTTACAGCTGTATCAGTGGAGTCCTTGCTACGTACTTTGGCTTCAAAGGTATTGCTTAAGGAGAAGTTCATTGCGCTGGACTCATTACGTCCTGGGGTGCCATAAAGTCCTCCCTCAAAACGACTATACTCACGACGAGTACCGAAAGCATCAGCGATGTAATAATCATAATAGTTATCAAAGGATGGTGTATAACCGTAACTTACTGATGGTCTCATTACGTGTCGGATTGCTTGAATCTTTTTATCCTTTCCGAAATCAAAAGTACCATAGAGGGTAGTCCCTATTCCCGCCCCAAAGTTATAGGTGAGATAGCGGTCAAACCCATTGAGAGTGTCTTTATCTACTCGGTTGGTTAGGTCACTATAGTCGTGGTATCTTACAGTCTTGAACTGCCAAGTCTCATTCAAGGAAGAGTTCAAGGAGACACTGAAGAACTTCAGCACTTTGAAGTTGGTACTCAAAGGGATACTATGGCGGAAGCCACTCTGTGCTTTGGCAAACATAGCACTGGAGAAGAACTCATTATCGGTGGTGGTGTAACGGTTATCTCCCTGAAGGCTATAGTTCAGGTTGATATTCTCGATAAGTCCCTTTTTAGGCATTCCTCTTTTGACAAAAGGATAGATACGTTCCATACTTACACGCATCGCAGGGAGTGTCATTTGGATACTCTGTGTATTCGTATTCTGCGAATGCGAAGCCGTCAAGGATAGGTTTACCGATGGATAGGAAGGGAAAGTCCTTGAATACGAAATAGATGAAGAGAGCGTGTTATTAAGGAAATTAGAGGAATTCTGCTGGTTATATGAATTGCGGTAATAAGTAGAACTTCCCAAGTTCACCGAAGCGGAGAAAGTAGAAAGCGGGCTGGACTTACTATCTTGAGAGTGAGACCACTGGATGTTATAGATAGAATTACGGCTATAGTCAGGGAATCCTCGCTGGCTATAGATGAGGTTCTCATACCGCAGATTAAAATTTCCTGAATATTTGTAACGCTTGCGATAGGTGGAGTTGGTACGGATTCCGTAACTGCCGTTGGTATAGTAATCTCCTGTAAGGGCTAGGTCTAAATAATCAGAAATAACAAAGTAATATCCTCCATTCTGAAGGAAATAACCACGGTCATTCACTTGTCCGAAGGTAGGAAAGAGGAGCCCAGAGGTACGAGATTCCGTCATTGGGTAATAGGCAAAAGGTAACGCGATAGGAGTAGGTACATCTGAGATATACATATTGCTAAAGCCCGCTACGATTTTTTTCTTAGGGACAAATTTTGCTTTGCGTAAGCGGATATAATAATCAGGATCAGAGAGGTCTTCCGCAGTAGTGACGATACCTTCGTGAAGGAAGTAGGTGGAATCATTCTCTTTTTTGATAATCTGAGCTCGGATTTTGTTTTCGTCCTGAGTAGTATAAGCGTTACGGATAATTGCTTTTTTGGTTACGTAGTTGAATCGAATAGAATCAGGTTCAATTACTTGGTTTCCTTGCTTGAATATAGGAGATTGCGTAGGGTTTCCTGTACTGTCCTTAATTCCTCCGGCATAAGCTTCTCGTTTTTGGTAATTAATGATACTGATTCCTGCCTCTAAGTTCGTATCTTCATAGGATATCTTGCTCTGGTCATAAAGGGTGATTTGTTTCTTGTGTTTGCTGATAACTACACAGTCCTTGGCTTGATAGCGAACCACATCAGAAAGGATGCTAGGCTTCTTTAGGGTGTCCTTAGGTGTAATGGCTAAGGAGTCCTTTGCCAAAGTATCGGAGAGGGTAGGTAGCACTTCGCTTAAGGGCGCTACCATTGAGGCTCTTAGGGGAGCCTTTTTCTGGGCAAAGAGTCCTATAAAACAAGTGATAACTCCTATCAGTAAGCTATATTTTTTATTTATTTGCAAAATATAAAGAGGTAGGTGTAAAAGTTCAACATTTTTTTCTACTTTTGCATTTTGAAAATCAAAGGTTTAAACTAGAGTTAATCCGTTTATTTTCAAAGGTCAAACTTACGGATATTTTTTGTATCCTGAAAGACTTGCTGAGAAATATTGTCGTTTTTTAAAGAAATTTTATCATTAATGAAGTATTTAGGCTATCTTCTTCTGTTCTTTTCGTTGCCTATGTTAGGGCAACAGCAATTCACCATTGTCTTAGATGCAGGACACGGAGGCAAAGACCCAGGAAAGGTTCATAAGAAAATCTATGAAAAGGATATTGTTCTTAAAATAGTCCTCTTGGTAGGGAAAGAACTTGAAAAAGATCCCTTATATAGAGTTATTTATACCCGTAAGGATGATCGCTTTATAGAACTGTATGAGCGAGGAACCCTTGCTAATAAGGCAAAAGCAGACCTTTTTGTGTCAGTACACTGTAATTCTTCTCTTAGTAAGGAAGCTCACGGATCGGAATCCTATGTACTAGGCTTACACGTGAGTGATATCAACTTTGAGGTAGCTAAGGAAGAGAATCGGGTAATCTATCTGGAGAAGGATTACAAGCAAAAGTATGCAGGCTATGATATCAATTCCCCAGAATCTTTCATTGGCTTATCCATAATGCAGGAGGAGTTCCTTGAACAGAGTATTCAGGCTGCCAAGCGCGTACAGTCCGCCCTCGCTGAGAATACCCAGCGTAAGGATAGAGGAGTTAAGCAAGCAGGCTTTATTGTTCTACACCAGACTTATATGCCTTCCTTGCTAATAGAAACTGGTTTTTTGAGCAATGAAGCCGAACGAGACTTCCTTAACTCTGCTAAAGGGCAACAACAGATAGCAGAAAGCATTGTTAAGGCAATTAAGAATTATAACCATTGGCTTAAGAGTAATAATACTATAAACCCTATTCTTGAATCTGATATTTACTACCGCGTACAGATATCCACTTCTAATAAAGATTTGCCAGCTGTTCCTTCAAACTTCAAGGGATTGAGTCCTATTATCAAGGAAAAGATAGGGAACGCTTTCCGTTATTACTATGGTAAAGAATCAGAGAAAAGCAAGATAGATCAGCTCCTACAAATCGCTAAGGATAAGGGCTTTAAGGATGCTTTTATAGTTCCTTTTGTTAAGGGTAAGCGTTCCACAATGGATGCTATAAGATAAGCCTTATTCAAGGATTAGCTTTTCAAAATCTGCTTCTGAGAGGATGGGGATATTCAGCTGAGTGGCTTTTTCTAGCTTACTAGGTCCCATATTTTCACCAGCTACGACATAACTTGTTTTGGAAGAGATGGAGGAGCCTACTTTTCCACCGTGACTCTCAATAAGCGCTTTGAGTTCGTCACGGGAATGGCGGGCAAAGACCCCAGAGACTACCAGTGTCTTTCCTTTTAGTACATCCGAGATAGGCGCTTCTGTTTCCTGAATTTCCATTTGTAATCCGTATCTTTCTAAGCGTTCTAGAATGGCTTTATTAAGGTCATTAGCAAAGAATTCGATGACGCTCTGCGCGATACGGTCACCTATTTCATCTATCTGGATAAGGGCTTCATAGGAAGTAGTGCGTAGTGCTTGTAAGCTCTTATAGGTTTTAGCAAGCTTTTTAGCGACAGTTTCTCCTACCATACGGATTCCTAAGGCAAAGAGCACCCGCTCAAAAGGTACTTCCTTGGACTTCTCAATTCCTTTTATTATGTTCTGTGCGCTACGAGTACCCATACGCTCCAAGTCTTGTATTTGTTCGGCTTTGAGCTCATAGAGATCTGCATAATTGTGGATAAGCCCAGCGCGGAACATCAGTTCTACTGTTTCAGAGCCTAAGCCTTCAATATCCATAGCCTTACGGGAAATAAAGTGCTGGATACGTCCGGTAATCTGTGGAGGGCATCCATAAGCGTTGGGGCAGTAGTGTTGTGCTTCTCCCTCATTGCGTACCAGAGGAGTGTTACATTCAGGGCAGTGTGTGATAAAAGTAATAGGAGTCGCTTGTGAAGAACGTTGTTCGAGCTTTACTCCTGTGATTTTAGGGATAATCTCACCTCCTTTTTCGACAAATACTTCGTCGGATAGGTGTAAGCCTAGCTTAGCAATTTGGTCTGCATTATGCAGGGAAGCACGCTTAACGATGGTACCTGCTAGTAATACAGGAGTAAGGTTGGCTACAGGAGTAATGGCGCCTGTGCGTCCTACCTGATAGGAGATGCTTTCCAGAGTAGTACTCACCTGTTCGGCTTTGAACTTATAGGCAATAGCCCACCGAGGAGATTTGGAAGTGTATCCGAGCTCCTGCTGAGCGTGGTATTCATTGACCTTAATAACCACCCCATCTGTCTCATAAGGGAGGTCGTGGCGGTGAATATCCCAATAGTTGATGAAGTCCATTACCTCCTGAGTGCTATGACATAGCTGTGATTGAGAAGGAACTTTAAAGCCCCATTCACGAGCTTTCTGTAAGCTCTCGAACTGGGTATGTATGGGAAGGTTATTGCCTACTACATAGTAGAGTAAGCAGTCTAGCGGACGCTTAGCTACTTCAGTGGTATCTTGTAGCTTAAGGCTTCCGCTGGCGGTATTTCGAGGGTTCATATAAGGGTCTTCTCCTTCGGCAATACGCTGTTCATTCATCTTCTTAAAGCCTTCCTTGAGGATAATGATTTCTCCACGAATATGGAAGTCCTCAGGGTAATCTCCACGGAGGGTTAGGGGTACGCTCCCAATGGTACGTACATTGGCAGTAATCTCATCCCCTTGTATACCATCTCCTCGGGTAGTGGCTTGTACAAGCTTGCCTTGGCGATAGGTAAGGTCTATAGAAGCACCATCATACTTAAGCTCACATACAAAAGAGACTTTCTCAGTGCCTAAGAGCTTCAGTACGCGCTTTTCCCATTCCTCAAGCTCTTCTTTGGAGTAAGAGTTGTCTAAGGAGTACATTCTAAATTCGTGGGTTACGGTGGGGAAATTTTTGGTAATCTGACCTCCAACACGTACTGAGGGTGAATTGGGGTCATTGTATTGAGGATATTGTTTTTCTAATTCCTGTAAGGCTTTGAGTTTCTGGTCAAATTCATAGTCAGAGATACTAGGGGTATCAAGGACATAATAGTTGTAATTGTGTTGGTTAAGTTCCTCACGTAAGGTTTGGATTTTTTCTAGGATAGGATCATTCATTGGGGTAGTTTTTTATTTTGAGAGAGGGATCTCCGCAGAGGTTCTTTTAATTAGCGGATTTTTCTTTTTCTTATTGGGGCAAAGGTACGACAATTGCAAGAAAGAATCAAGTAGTGAAGGCGTTAAAACGATGATATTTTCTTGTTATCGAATCTTAAAATGTAGAAATAGCCTTTAAAAATACCTTTCCTTATATATAAAACCGGAGGTATCCTCAGCTTAAGAACCTCTTTTATCCTTCTCTTGTTTCAATACAGTTTGGCTCAGTTTTTAGAATAACAAGAAAAATATTGATTTTTTCTATTTAGATATAAAAAAAAGTAATCGTTAAAAAGTGTTTAATGGGTTGGTCTTTCAAAAAAAATCACTACTTTTGCCATAAGAAAATCCCATAAGGGAAGGTCTTTTTGTTTTGTAAATAGAACGTAATGAAATATCTAATTTTTTCTTTTTGTTTTCTTCTGGGAATGTGTGCTTTTGGGCAAGAATTCTTATTGCAAGGGCTCGTTAAGGAAGGCACGCAACCACTTTCAGGAGTTATAGTTTCAGTGGAAGGGCAGGAGATACAAACACAAACAGATGTTAAGGGGGCTTTTCAGCTAAGCCTTCCACAAGGGAGCTATACCTTGCGAGTATATGCCGATGGGTATCAGCTGAAAAAAGTGCCTGTAAATCTGTTAGCTTCCTCATCACTTCAGGATATTTTTTTAGTGAAGCTACCTCAGGTAGGGAGTGAACAAGTAAGCAGTACTATAAGCCTTTCTGATGAAGAACTTTCCGATGAGGAGGGGAGTCCTTCAATGATTTCGGGCTTGTTACAGTCTTCACAGGAGTTATATTTCCGTAGGGCTTCTTTTGATTTTAGTCCTGTGTATTATCGTCCTCGAGGCTACCAGAGCAATGCTGCGACAGTGCTTGTCAATGGGATAAATATGGCTAAGGTAGAGACAGGACGCCCTCAGTGGAGTAACTGGGGAGGGCTGAATGAAGCTACTCGTAACCAGCGTATAGTAACCGGAGTCAGTACATCCCCAGATGATTTCGGAGGAGTTTTTGGGAGTAATGCTATTGTAATAGCGCCTTCTCAGTTGCGTAATGGCTTGCGTATTTCAGGGACTACTACCAATAGGAACTATTATACACGGGCAATGGCTACTTATAACTCAGGAATTACCCCTAAGGGGTGGGGTTATATGCTTTCAGGTTCCTATCGAGGAGGTAATGGCAAGCAATGGATTCTCCCCTCTATAGAAGGGATGCTCTACCAATCCTATGCGCTTTCAGGAGCTATAGAATACCAAGCAAGTCCGTATTTTTCTACTAATTTAATGGGGATTTTCTCGTATAATCATCGTGGAAAGTCCGCTCCTCTTACGCAAGAGATGATAGGCTTAGGAGGCAGAAACTATAATCCTAATTGGGGTTACCAAGCCGGTGAACTACGGAATGCTAAGCTTAAGCGTATTGCAGAACCTCTTTTTGTCCTCTCCAATACTTATCATAAAGGAGATACCAAAATCTCAGCGCATTTGGGCTACCAGTGGGGAGAAGTGGGGGACACCCGCTTACAATATGTGAAGTCTCAGAACCCTGATCCTACTTTCTATACTCAATTACCTACCTATTATTACAATATGTATGACCCTACTACAGGAACAGGGGATCCGCTAGCTTGGGATAAGGCAGCACGCCAGATCACTTATTTTAGAGCTAATAAACAACTTAATTGGGATAAGCTCTATCAAGCCAATGCCCGTGTAGGAGGGGAAAGCCTATATGCCTTAAATGAGGACATCGTCAGTACTCAGACCCTTTCGGCGAACCTGCTGGCAACCACCAAGATAGAGCCTCATATCACTTTTAGTGGAGGGGCTTCCTATCAGCATATCTCTACTGATAACTATCAGCAAATTAATGATTTGTTAGGAGGTCAATATTTTCTAAATAAGAGTTATTACTCAGGAGACCTTTATGACACCCCTGAGAACTTACGCCTACAAGTAGGCGATAAGTACCAGTATGATTATAAAGCAAGGGTACAAAGAGCTCAAGTCTTTGGAGAGCTACGCTTTAAGTATGATAGAGCGGACTTCTATGTAGCAGGACGCTTTCACCATACGGATTACCAACGTGAGGGGCTTTTTGCCAATAATGCAGTCTATACCGATGCCAAAGGAAAAAGTGGCTTAAAGTATATGAATACCCTCAGTACCAAGGCAGGGATTACCTACAGCCTTACAGGTAGGCATCTGTTACAGTTCAATACGGGTTACTTTGAGGAAGCACAACCTCTGAACCATATCTTTGTGAATATCCGTAATTCTAATACTCTGATTCCTTTTGGCTTAAAACCTGAAACCCAGATTACAGCTGATGGAAGTTACCTCATCAGGGCTCCTTATGTGAAAGCACGTTTGACAGGTTATGTGACTAAGTTCGAGAATGTTACTGAAAAAAGTTATTTTTTCACGCAATCACGCGTAGGGGAGGAGTCTGCAGGCTTTGTTACCCAGACAATGGTGGGTGCTGACAAATTGCATTTTGGAGGAGAAGTAGGAGCAGAAGTACAACTAACCCCTTCTTGGAAAGTAACTGCGGTAGCTTCTGTAAACCAATATACTTATACCAATAATCCGTATCTGTTCCAGTCCTCTGATAAGCAACTAGTGGGCACTCCCTTGGTGGCTTACCTGAAAGATTACCGTGCGGGGAATACTCCTGAGCAAGTATATTCTCTAGGAATAGAATACCAAAGTCCTCATTATTGGTGGGTAGGGCTTACTGGAAATTTGTTTGATAAGAACTATATTGCTATAGCTCCTAGCCTTCGTACAGAAAATATTTATCGAGACCCTAATACAGGAAGTCGCTACACTCATATAGACGAACAACAGGTTAGGGACTTACTTCGTCAAGAGAAATTGCCTACCTTATTCCTGATGAATCTTAGTGCAGGGAAGTCTTGGCGTATCAAAGGAAATTTCCTTAATGTATTCCTAAGTGTGAATAACTTGCTCAACACCCAGTTCAAGACCAATGGGTATGAGCAAGCTCGAAAAGGAGATTATCAATCAATGCTGGCTGACCGAAAGAATGGTTATCCTACCTTTGGGAATAAGTACTTTATAGGCTATGGTACTACCTATTACCTGAATGTTACTCTAAGTCTGTAATATAAAAAAATAAAACAATGAAAAAGCTCGCACTCTATATACTCTCTCTAGGATTCCTTTCTTCTTGTGAAAAGATGTCCAACTATGATACGCCTAACCTAGAAGAGCTCTCTGCAAAGCAAAAAGCCCAAGCAGAAGCTTTTACAGGGCAATTTGTTACCTATTCGCAGCTTAGGACAAGAGTAACTACCTCTTTCTCCCAATATGAAGGAAATGATGCCTTTGAGGGTTATGTAATCTCCAGTGACGAATCAGGTAATTTCTATAAGAAAATCTATGTACAAGCCCCAGACAAGTCTGGTACACTAGTGGTAGCCATTGATCAAAAAGGACTCTATGGAGACCTCCCTGTAGGAAGCAAGGTACAAGTAAGACTTCAGGGAACTACCCTGTGGTATAATTCTCGCTATTCGATTATTGAAATAGGCTATGGGCACGGAGCTACTTCTAGTGGGAATCCTAGAATCCACAGCTTGCCTTCCTCAATGTACGCACAGGTACTGGTGCCTACCACTGAACGGGTAGCTCTGGAGAGACTTTCAACCACCTTTGAGAATCTGCGTTTTAATAGGGAATTGTATAATAATCAGTTGATTACTCTTAAGAATGTACGCTTCTCCTCTGCAGATGTTGGAAAGCCCTATCATAATCCTCTCAATCAGTATAGTACTACCTACGAACTCATTAGTACCTCTGGAGCATCTTTAGGATTTCTTACTAGCAAGTTTGCAACTTATGCTAACCAGCTACTTCCTGCAGGAAACCTCCAGATTACAGGGATCCTTACCAAGTTCCAAGATGAGTATCAATTCTCTGTTAATACTATAGAAGATTTGAAAATAATAAATTAAAATACAGTTATATGAAAAAATTACTCTTAGCGAGCCTTGCACTTGCTTTATTAGCTTCTTGTGCTAAAGATGACCAAGGAGGCATTCCTCCTGTGGATGGTACGGGACAGACAAATGAAAATGTTCCCTTACTACAAGCTGCTACAGCTACCGCTACTGACTATGTGGTAGGGAAGAAAGTAAAGCTTCACGGGAATATTGTTATTGAAAGAAACCGACCTTATTTCAAGTTCTCAGATAATACTTTGGTGCAAATTTATGCCCAGAACTCTGTATCCAATACCCTTTCTGAAGCAACCAAAACAAAGCTCAGTACTTCAGGGCAGGAGATTACAGTAACAGGGACTTTTACCAATTTCACTCCTAGGAATTCTACCGAAGTAGTTAAGGAAATAGTTTATACAGCAGAGAGTGATTTGGTTTTTGGAACAACTCCAGCTCCTCAGCCTATCACCGATCTAGAAGCTTCTACAGCTACCGCTACTGACTATGTGGTAGGGAAGAAAGTAAAACTTCACGGAAATATCGTTGTACAAGCAAATCATCCTTATTTCAAGTTCTCGGATAATACTTTGGTACAAATTTATGCCCAGAACTCTGTATTCAATACCCTTTCTGAAGCGGCCAAAACAAAGCTCAGTACTTCAGGGCAGGAGATTACAGTAACAGGGACTTTTACCAATTTCACACCTAGAGGCTCTAATGAAGTGATTAAGGAAATCGTTTATACAGCAGAGAGCGATTTGGTTTTTGGAACAACTCCAGCACAAAATCAACCTCAACCATCACAAGGGAAGACGTTTGATTTCGAGCAAATTACAAGTTCTTCTAACGGATATAATATTACAGGAACTCTCCAAACAACCGAAGGAGTTCGCTTGAGCTACAAGGGGCGTACCAACCTCAAAGATGATAAAAATACCAACTATGCTATCTCTGGAAAGGGATTAATGCTTACTGATCATAGGGAAAAACCTTATATCAAGATTACTTTCCCTAATGGCGTACGTAAGCTTTTCATAGACTACAAAGCTGCTTATAACGCTACACAGAATAGACATTTTGAGATATATGAGGGAGATGAGAATAGTACTCAAAAAATAGGAGAACATAGCTTTGCTCATAATGCCAGCGGAACATTTTCTATTGATTTGAATAAAACAGGAGCTTTTACCCTTACTATTAAGCCTGCTACAGGCTCAAAACAGTTTGTATTGGATAATATAAAGTATGAAAACTAATTTTTAACGAGAATAGTTTGTTATTTGAGTGAGGAAAGGATATTTTTCTTTCCTCACTTTTTGTTTTTCAAAAATAGTTGTATATTTGTGTGACATTTAGAGGAAAATTTTAAAAATAATTTCTATATGAAAAAGTTATTAATGTTAATGATATGTGCTCCCTCCTTACTATGGAGTCAAGAGTATTTACGTCGTAACCTTAGTGAGGACGGGAAAACCTATATCAAGGCGAACCTTTCATCAACTTTTTGGGCACGTTATTATGAGGCAAATCCTCATACGACGGTTAATGGAACACCAGTGAGCCGTGTAACAGATATATCCATCCGTCGTTTACGTATAGGCTTACAGGGGCAGTTAACTCCTAAATTGTATTTTTATGGACTTTTTGGAGGAAATAATTATAACTTTAATAGTAATAAGAATGATCGCATAGGAATTCTAGACCTCTATGCGGACTATCAGTTTGCTCCTGAGTTCACTGTAGGAATAGGTAAGTTTGGCTGGAATGGGAGCCGAAATGCGATGAAAGCTAGTGGAAGTATGATGGGCTTGGACGCGCCTAGTTTTCCACTATTCACTGTGAATATGAATGATGATAATGTGAGAAGTTTTGGAGTTTTTACTAAAGGACAGCTACAGAATCTTAGTTATGTGCTGACTCTCAAGAGCCCTCTAACTGTAATTACAGACGAAAAAGAAGGTGTAGTAGGTTATGCTAAGAATGCTCCTCATAAGCAATATTCAGCACATCTCAAGTATGACTTCTGGGAGCGTGAGAGTAATAAAACTCCTTATACTGTAGGAACTTATATAGGAGCTAAAAGGGTATTCAATCTATCCTTAGGAGGAGTCTATCAGAAACAAATGATGTCCGAACTTCAAGGAGGAATACCGAAGTATTATGATTATAAGAACTTCTCTACAGAGGTATTCCTAGATACACCTCTTTCCGAAAGGAATAATGCGCTTACCCTGAATCTGGGTTATTATTATACAGATTTTGGGCGAAATTATGTCAGAAACATAGGGAATAACAACGTAGCAGGGGTATCTTCACAAGAATATTTTAACGGAGGCGGTACAGCTTACCCTGTAATTGGTACAGGAAGTACTTTTTGCTTCTTGGCTGGCTATCTTTTAGGTAAAAATGAACAATTTACTGCAAGAGTACAGCCCAATGTAGCCTTGCAATATTCCAAATTTGATGGACTTAAGGACGCAATGCTTGCTTATGACTTGGGAGTCAATGTGTTTTTCAAAGGACATAGTAATAAGCTTAGTCTTTGTTACCAGAACCGACCTATATTCAATCAGCAAAAGGAAGTCGCTATGCGTAAAGGAGCTTTTATTATACAATATCATATCCAACTGAACTAATATTTTAAGAAAAATATACTTATGAAAGCTGTTATTTTAGATAGAAATACTTTATCTGAACAGTTAGAACTTACTGTTCCTCAAGGGATTACTGAATGGGTTGTTTATCAGAGTACTACGCCCGAGCAAGTACTACAGCACCTCCAAGGAGCTCAGATAGCTATTACCAATAAGGTGAAGCTCAGGCGAGAGCATCTTCGGCAGTTACCTTCCTTAAAGCTTATCCAGCTGACTGCTACAGGCACCGATAATATAGACAAAGAAGCCGCTCAAGAGCTGGGGATAGAGGTGAAGAATGTAGTAGGCTATTCTACAGAAAGTGTTGCTGAACATTTCTTTATGCTTCTACTGGCAGCGATGAGAGGGCTCAAGCCTTATCACACAGCTGTAGAGAAGGGGGATTGGCAAGCCGATGGACGTTTCTGTCTTACAGAGCCTTCCATACTAGACCTCCATACCCGCACCCTCGGGATTATAGGGATAGGTAATATAGGGAAAGCCATTACTGAGCGGGCGAAAGCCTTTGGAATGCGTGTTCTCTGGGCAGAACATCAAGGGAAAGCCCCTCGTAATGCGGATTATAAACCCTTTGAGGAAGTTCTTGCTCAGAGTGATATTATTTCCTTAAACTGTCCGCTTACCCCTGCTACACATCATCTGATAAATACAGAAACAATAGCTCGGATGTCCAGAAAGCCCTTACTTATCAATGTGGCACGGGGAGCTGTAGTGGATCCCCAGGCGATTTATGACGCTCTACAACAAGGGAAGCTATTGGGATTTGCTACCGATGTATTCGAGCAAGAACCTCCTGCCGATACTGATCCACTCTTAAAGCTCGCTACTCACCCCAGAGTACTCCTTACTCCTCATGTGGCTTGGGCAAGCGAATTTGCATTAGAAAAGCTCTGGACAAAGGTTAAGGAGCAGGTGGAGGCTTTTATCAAAAAATAGAGGAATTAAACCGTTTTATAAAGGAAAGAGAGGTAACCACAAGATTACCTCTCTTTTAAGTTTGGATAAATTTATTTATACAATTCCTTGATCAAGCATAGCGCTAGCTACTTTCATAAATCCAGCAATATTAGCTCCTTTTACATAGTTGATATAGCCGTCTTCTTGTCCGTATTTGAGGCAAGCATTATGGATAGATTCCATAATCTGGTGTAGTTTAGCATCTACTTCTTCAGAACGCCAAGCAAGGTGAGCTGCATTTTGAGTCATTTCAAGTCCAGAAGTAGCTACTCCTCCTGCATTTACTGCTTTTCCAGGAGCAAAAGGCAATTTAGCATCTTGGAAAGCTTTGATAGCCTCAGGAGTACATCCCATATTGGATACCTCAGCTACGAGCTTCACACCATTAGCGATAAGGGTTTTAGCATCTTCTTCGTTCAATTCGTTTTGGAAAGCACAAGGAAGGGCTATATCACAAGGGATTACCCACGCCTTTTTACCTGCAGTGAATTTGCTTTCTTTAGCGAATTTTTCTGCAAAAGGAGCTACGATATTACGGTTAGAAGCACGAAGTTCAAGAAGGTAGTCAATCATTTCTTGAGTCATACCATTAGGTACCTCTACACAACCATCAGGACCTGAAAGTCCGATAACTTTAGCACCTAGCTGAGTGGCTTTCTCAGAAGCTCCCCAGGCTACATTTCCAAATCCTGAAACAACTACACGTTGTCCTTTAAGGTCTTTACCTAGCTTTTTAAGCATATGGTCTACAAAGTAAAGGGCTCCATACCCTGTAGCTTCAGGACGTATAAGAGAGCCTCCCCAATTGATTCCTTTTCCTGTAAGGACACCTGTGTTATATTCACGGGCTAATTTTTTGTACATACCGTACATATATCCGATTTCGCGTCCGCCTACTCCTACGTCACCTGCTGGCACGTCAGTATCAGGGCCTATGTTATGCCACAATTCAAGCATAAAAGCTTGGCAGAAGCGCATTATCTCAGCATCAGATTTTCCTGTAGGGTCAAAATCAGATCCTCCTTTGGCACCTCCCATAGGAAGGGTGGTAAGGGCATTTTTGAAAGTTTGTTCGAACCCAAGGAACTTTAGCATAGAAGGGTTCACTGCCTTATGGAAGCGGATACCCCCTTTGTAAGGACCTATAGCAGCATTGAACTGCACGCGATACCCTAAGTTAGTTTGTACTTCTCCTTTGTCATCTACCCAATCCACACGGAAGGTGAAGATACGATCTGGTTCTACAATACGCTCAATAATCTTAGCTTTTGCAAATTCAGGGTGTTGGTTATACACATCCTGTACAGATTCTAATACTTCGTGTACTGCTTGTAAGTACTCTTTTTCACCAGGGTGCTTTGCCTCCAAAGAGGTCATAATTTTTTGTACGTCCATAGTAATAAACAATAAATTAAAAGGTTTTATAATTATCTTATTTTCTGTACTTTACATAAGAAATATAAAGAAATCACAAATTTCCAACAAAGGTACTTATTTATATTGGATAAAACAAGTAAAAAGGGATAATTATTTTCTAAGTTGGTACAGATTTAGCCCTATGCTTGTGTTATAATAACGTTCTAAACTTCCCTCAAAGGCTTCGATGACAAATTCCCCAGCACCACTAAGGGTGGCCTCTAGCAGGTGTCCAGCTAAGGCGCTATAATCCGATCTGCCAAGGGCGATGTGTAGATGTAAGTAAGGTTTTCCTTCTTTCTGTGAAATATTTCCTATTAAGCAAGCAATTTCCATCTGTTCTTGGAAGGTTTTATCTATATATTGTTTTGTATGAGGGTCAAAAAAGCGGAGTGTAGCTTTACCAACGGCACCTATACCGTGGATAACACCTGCTTTAATTTGTTTTTCCTCACAGAACATTGTCATAGCCTTTGTGATCTCTACGTGATTCTCAAGGCTAAGAACATATCTGTCACCGAAAGCTTGGTAGGTATACATTTTGGTTGTATTTTATAGATGAATTTTTTACAAATAAAAGGCTATTTGGAGCGCTATATAAGCAAAAGGAGAGGCAAAAATGAGGCTATCAAGCCTATCAAGCAATCCTCCGTGTCCTGGGAGAATGGTGCCACTATCTTTCTTGCCAGCTACTCGCTTGAACTTGGATTCGACCAAGTCTCCTAAGGTACCTGCAATGACCAATACAGCAGCTATAAGAAACCATTCCCAAATATTTTTATGGCTGTAAAGCGAAAATAAAAAAGCGGTTAATAAGGCTCCTAAAAAGCCTCCTATGAAGCCTTCCACTGTCTTCTTTGGGGATACTGAGGGAAAAAGTTTTGTCCGCCCTAAGAAACGTCCCGAAAGGTAAGCAAAGCTATCACTCGCCCAGATAATGGCTAGTACAGCTATCATTGTGTGTTGTGCTTCGTTAAAAGCTTCTGAGAAACGCCATTGTGAAAATTCCCAGAAGGGAAAAGGATCTGATGAAATGGCTTCTACATAATTCTTGACTTCTACCTTATACAAAAGGGGAATAAATAAGCAACCCCCTCCTACATATAATAGGCTCAGTAGGAACTTCTGCTGTTTGCTATAATGTACAGGCTCTTTCTTGAACAAATAGATGACAAGGTAGATATCAGTTACCACTACAGCAAAAAGGAGCAAATAAACCAAAAAATTATTGGTGAGAAATAGGTAATTAAAGCTCCACCAGAGTACTAGGAATACAAGGTAGATAGCACTCCCTCCAAGGCGAATAAGCCGCTTGAACTCATACAAGCAGATAAGCCCAAAAATAAGAAAAAGAAAGCCGAAAGCCTCCGCATTGGAAAGCATAATGGCGGTTAGTAATAGGAAAACGTAAAGAATCCCTGTGATACTTCGTTTGAGTAATTCATTCATTCTTCAGTATGATTAAGATCCTCTATAAGGAGCAAATAGGTAGTACGGTAGCAACTTTCAGCAAAAATAGAATCCTTCTCCTTGGGGGATTCAAATCCTCGCAAAGCGCGAATATTATTAGGTCGGTTTGTCTGTGTTTTTCTATTTACACCCGCCATAGCATCTCTCAGGGAGCCAACAATTTGGCTTGTTTTGGCAACGACAATCAATACAGGAGGTAGCTCCTCTAAGCGCTTCTGTCCTAACTGCCTAGATGAAAACAGAATAGAGCCTTCCTGAGCTACCAGATACTCACAATCTGTTAGAAAAAAAGTCGCTTTCTGGTCATCTCCTTCAAAATAAGAGGAAAATGAGGAATAGAAAATAGCCTCCAAGGATGCATTATGGGTGAAAACAGTTGCTTCACGGTTGTTCTCTAAGAGAATTTTCTCAAAAATAGATGGAAGCTCTTCAAGAGTCTCTATATATACAAAAATTCCTCCCTTTTCCTTGAAATTATGAACGAAAGCTTCATCTACAGGAAGCGAATGTTTCATTTGCTCTTGGGGCTTTTCTGGCTCTTTTGAAAAGGTTTTAAAGAGTTTTTCAAGCCATTTCATTAATGATTTTCTTGCTTAATTTTAGGGTGTAAAGATAAGAAAACTTAATGAATAAATAAAGTGAATAACAGAGTTTAATTTTTCTCTTAAAAAATTAGCATTTCTAAAGAACTTTAGGGGATATTTTGTAATTTTGCCCCCTCTAAAATTAAAACGCTTCAATGAATATTCATTTAGAAAAAAAACGGATAAAAAAGCATCTTACCCTTTCTCTAGGAGGTTCAAAGAGCCAGACCAATCGCTTGCTTCTCTTGCAACGGATTTTCCCTATATTACAGATAGATAACCTCTCCGATGCAAATGATGCTATCCTGATGCGTCAGGGATTATATCCTCTAGAAGAAGAGATAAATGTAGGTGATGCAGGAACGGTGATGCGCTTCTTAACAGCTTACTATGCCTGTGCTCAGGAGCAGAAAGTCATCCTTACAGGTTCTGAGAGAATGCAAGAACGTCCTATTGCGATTCTTGTGGAGGCACTCATTACCCTAGGCGCTTCTATTACTTACTTAGGAAAAGAAGGCTTCCCTCCCTTACGAATAGAAGGGAGAAAGATACAAGGAGGGGAACTCTCTATTAAGGCAGATGTAAGTAGCCAATATATTTCTGCATTACTGATGGTAGCTCCTACATTCTCTCAAGGGCTTACTCTTCATTTGCAAGGGGATATTACATCATTCCCTTACCTTACAATGACTCTCTCCTTACTCAATGAGATAGGTATAGCGGCTACCTTTGATGAAAATACCATATATGTACCGCCTACCTCCTATGTTTCCCCAAAAAGGTTTGTAGTGGAGCCTGATTGGAGTTCTGCTTCTTATTTCTATAGTTTGATTGCTTTAAGTGAGCCTGGAACCAATCTTTTTTTAGCTAATTATACCGAAAAAAGCTTGCAGGGAGATAGAGTTGTGGCAGATATTTACCAGAATTTTGGAGTAAAAACCCTTTTTCTAGGGGATAAAATACAATTGATTAAAGAACGAACAGAAGTATCGCCTATTTTCTCCTATAATCTTATAGATGCTCCTGATATTGCCCAAACCATTGCGGTTACTTGTTTTGGGTTGGGGATAGAATGCTTCTTAAGTGGGCTTAAAACTCTTAAAATAAAGGAGACAGATCGTCTCTTTGCTCTTAAGGAGGAACTCACCAAGCTGTCAGCTCAGGTAAGCATCTCCGATAGTGAGTTGTGGATAGGAGTTTCTTCCAAGATTACCCCTAATGTAGCCATCCATACCTACGGGGATCATCGTATGGCAATGGCTTTTGCTCCTCTCTGCTTGAAAGTTCCTATTACCATTACCAATAAGGCAGTAGTGGAGAAGTCTTTCCCTAATTTCTGGGAAGATTTGGATTATATTACACAACCTTTCTAGAGAGGTTTAAGCATCTTTCTCTTTTTTAGAAAATTCTTCTTTTTGAATAGTTTGTATGAAAATATCATTCACCGAAGGTATTTCCTGCTTGAAGTGAGTGATATTTCCTTTTTGAAAGAGATATTGAAGTAGTTCTTGAGGATTTTGTTCTTCGTCGAGCTCAATAAGCCACTTTTTTTCGTTGTGAATGGAAGGAAAATTCGCCTGAGATAGCTTGTAATTCGTTCCCAATTCATCAAAAGAGGTATTTTCAAAAGGAATAATACCCACTTCATATCTGTTTTTTTGAAATTGTTGCTGGATATTCCTGAGTTCTCCACTGAGTAATAGTTTGGAACGATTCAGTAAGGCAATATGATCACAAAGGCTTTCCACTGATTCCATCCGATGAGTGGAGAAAAGAATTGTACAGCCCTTTTCACGTAGGTAGAGCACTTGTTCTTTAATGATTTCTGCATTGATAGGATCCAGCCCACTGAAAACTTCATCGAAAATTAGGAACTTAGGCTGGTGAATCACAGTGGCTATGAACTGTACTTTCTGAGCCATTCCTTTGGAGAGTTCTTGGAGTTTTTTCTCTTTCCAGTGGGGGATAGCTAGGCGCTCTAGCCAGAAGTGAAGTTGTTCTATAGCTTGGGTTCGAGAGAGTCCTTTGAGTTGTCCTAAATAGAGGAGTTGTTCCCCTACGGTCATATTCTTATAGAGCCCTCTTTCTTCAGGCATATAACCGATATGAATAATATCGGAGGGAGCAAGAGGGGCACCTTCAAAGAGGATTTCTCCTTCATTGGGCAAGAAAATCTGGTTGAGAATACGGATGAGGGTGGTTTTTCCTGCCCCATTAGGTCCCAAAAGCCCAAAGATACTCCCTCTAGGAATTTCCAAGGAGATATCAGAAAGGGCTACTTGCTTTCCATAATTCTTGCTCAGGTGAGTTATCTTAAGTAGGATATCAGCCATTGCCTAATTGTTTTGAGTAAGTTCCATAAAAAGTTGTTCCAGGTCGGTATGCTTGTGATTCATTTGGAGGATTTTTAGCCCATTCTCCATAGCAAAATCAAAGAGCTTTCCTCTCATATCCTCTTGAGTGTCAAAGGTAAGGGTGAAAAAAAACTCTTCGTTATTTCGGATGGTTTTTATATGAGGGATACGGCGTAGGAGCTGTTCCTCTACACGGTAATCAAAAAGAATCTCAACGGTTTGTTCCTTATCCTGTAGGTGTTTCATCTGTTTATCAAGGATGATTTTTCCCTTATGGAGAATAAGAACACGTTGGCAAACAGCCTGAATCTCCTGCATAATGTGGGAAGAGAGTAGGATGATTTTTTCTTTTCCTAGTTCTCGGATAATTTGTCGTATTTCTAGTATTTGCTGAGGGTCAAGCCCATTGGTGGGTTCATCTAAAATAAGCACTTTAGGGTCGTGAAGAAGGGTAGAAGCAAGTCCTACTCGCTGGCGGTATCCTTTGGAGAGCATATATATCTTCTTATGGGCGTGACTTTCCAGCTGGGTGAGTTCTATACAGGTTCCTATACGGCTCTTAGGGGTATGATATAAGCCTGCAACATATTGTAGATATTCCTTTACATACATATCCAGATATAATGGATTGTGCTCAGGCAAATAGCCTATATGCTTCTGAGCTTGGATGCGCTCCTTAGTGATAGAGTATCCTAATACCTCAACTTCCCCTTCGTCAGCAAGTAAGGCTCCTGTAATCATCTTCATTGTAGTGGTCTTTCCTGCACCATTGAGCCCTAGGAAGCCTGTAATTTCTCCCTCTTGAAGCTCAAAGGAGACTTGATCTACGACCTTTTGTGGAGGGTAACTCTTGGTTAGGTTTTTAACAATAACAGCCATAAATGAGAAATAAGTGCAAAAGTACGTAAAAAATAGTTGGGAAGAAAGCCTTTTAGTAATAAAAAAAGTGATATTTTTGCAAGTAATTCAGAATTAATAAAAAAGATGGCGAAAAGACGCGAATTTCAAGAGAATCAATCTCTTAAGCAACACGATTCTTGGGGGATTTTTAAAATAATGAGTGAGTTCGTAACTGGTTATGAGCGACTCAGTGAGATAGGTCCCTGTGTGTCTGTCTTCGGTTCAGCCCGTATTCAGCCCGATAGTAAGTATTACAACTTAGCTACAGAGATAGCTGAACGCATTGTAGAAATGGGGTTCGGAGTGATTACTGGGGGAGGACCTGGTATTATGGAAGCTGCCAATAAGGGAGCTGCCCAGGGAGAGGGAGCCTCTGTAGGTATCAATATAGAACTTCCTTTTGAGCAACACGATAATCCTTATGTAGATAGGGATAAGAACTTGCATTTCAACTATTTCTTCGCCCGTAAGGTGATGTTTGTACGTTATTCACAGGCGTTTGTCGTTTTCCCTGGTGGGTTTGGTACAATGGATGAGCTTTTTGAAGCTATTACCCTAATCCAAACCACCAAGATAGAGCCTTTCCCCATTATTCTAGTGGGATCAGAGTTCTGGAACGGACTGGTTAGCTGGATTAAGGAGGTGCTTCTAGATAAATTTGGCAATATAGGAGCTAAGGATATGGATATTTTTAAGGTGGTAGATACTGCTGATGAGGTAGAGGAAATCATCGAAAAATTCTATCTCAAATACAGCTTAAAGCCAAAGTTCTAGGTATTCAGAAGCTTATTCCTTTAGCATTTTCTCAATATGTAACTCTAAGTTATCTGTTAACTCTCTTAGGTAGTTGAGTTGCTCAGTAAAGAAGAGCATCTCTTGAGGACGAATCATTTCAGAGGCACTTTCGGCAGAAGGTGCCTTTTCTGTTTCAGAAAATAGTTCAAGGGTCTTCTGGCGTATTTCTTCAAATACCTTGGGGTCAAAGGGACGTATCTCCTCATCCAGCTTGCCGTCCAAGAGGGCAACGCAGTGCTGGAGCTTGTGCTGTATCTCCTCTATAGCACGCACAAAAAGGTCGCGGATGATAGGGGAGGGAGTCTCACTGAGCTGTGTGCTGAGGGTCGCTACACAAGAGAGGAAATCCTGCTGAAGTACCTGAATTTCATTGCGAACAGTATAGTTTTTCTGCTGAGATTTGGGTTCCTGAAGCATACGTTGCAAGCCTGCATTCAAGTTAGCCAAAGCTAGAAAAGCCTTCTTACGAGCTACCTTATACTCGGTGGTAATCTCAGGGGTATCTACTCGCTTAATAAGCTCATTGGTATAGCCTAAATTAGCCCTGAGGCTTTTAATAATCAGCTGGTTATAATTCTTATGTTCCCAAGAGGGGAAAAGTAAGTAATTGGCACTCACCGAGAGTATAAAAGCTATAAGCGTATCCACCACGCGATATTGTACTACGCTTACTGCATCAGGAACAAAAAGGGCATAAGCCAAGACAATATACAAAGTAAGGAAAATCGCACTCATACTGAAATTCTCCTGTAAAAGTCCATAACCAAAGGGCATACTCATTAGGATAGCTAGCCCATAGATATATTTATAAACTTCATAATCCAAGTGTAAGATATATTGGCATATATATACCAATATGAAAGCCACTCCTGCCCCGATGAGTGTTCCAAGAGCACGTTCCTTGGAGCGACTTAGGGTAAGTCCATAACCGGGTCGCATAATTACATATACAGTGAAGAGAATCCAGTGTGGGTTCTGTACCTCAAAAGCTTCTCCTATCAGGTATCCAATAACAGTTACTATGGCAAGGCGTAAAGCGTGGCGGAAAAAGGAAGACTGAAATGAAAGATGGTCTGCCAATCGTTTGATAGAATAGTTATCTGCACTCACAAAGCGACGATAACTTTTCTCATCACGATAACTTACCTCTTGGGTATAGTAATTGTTGAATATTTGCTGAACATTATAGATGTTCTGAGTCTGTTTTGACAAATAGTGATACATTTTCTCTAAAAGTACCTGTTCTTCTGAAAAATTTTCCTCTTGGTTAATACTAAGATAGGCTTGTTTGAACTCCAATTGCTTTTCTAGAAGACTTTTGAGGCTGATATTATAAGACCCTTTTTTTCTTTCACCTATATAATCAGCCATTTTAAGAAGAATCAGGGAGAGTTCTTCTAAGAAATGGGTGTATTTCTCAAAGAAATGAGCGTTCTTTTGAGCATATTTATCTACTCTCTCATAAGGAATCGGATTCGCGATAGCTAGCTCAAAAATATCTACCATCTCAATAAAGATAAGGAACTGACGCTGGAGGTAGTTGGTCTTCCCTGATTTAGAACGAGAGTCAAGGAGTACTGCTCGTAGCTTTTCGTATTCCTCATTCAGAGAGGACTGTAGGGAAAGAAGCACTTGCTTATTAGCCATACGTGAATCAGTATCACTGATAAGTAAAGCACGCGTGTGTAAGTACTTAGCAGTAAGGGTCATACACTTAGCAAGGAGCTGCTCGCTGTATTGGCGTGGACGTATCCACATCAGTATTCTGACCAAAAGAATATACCAAGCCCCAGCTAGAAAAATATATAAGGCATTATAGAGGATATGAATACCCTCCTGTGGGCGGACTAAGGCTAAGGTAAGGGTAAAAATCCCTGCAATAGAGACCATCGCTGCACGTGCCCCATAGAGGGAAATATAGGCATAGCCAAAGGTGAGTATAGCCATTAAGGATAGTAGTTGCCACAGGGAACCATAAGCATTCACGAAATTCACAGAAACCGAACTGATAGCTACAAAAAGTGTGGCGATAATAATTCCTCCTAAGTGGTGCTTGCGGTTACCAGGGATATCACTAGGGGCTATCATTATGATGGTAGTAGCCGCTGTAAGCCCTGCCGATACATTTCCCAGAAGCCAGCCAGCTATAGCACAGGAGAGAATAGCAAAAGATTTCAGCACTCCAATTACAAAGGCATAGCTCTTGATAAATTCTAAAAAGTTAAGTCGTTTCATTATTATTTGAGAAGAATTTATGGATGAAAAAGTTTGCAAAAGTACGAATTATATTACAAAAAAAGGGCGCTTTGTTGATTTTTATTTGTTACCAGAAAATAAAATAGATTTTTATAATAATATAAATCATTGATTTTCAACACAAAATAAATTTTATTTAAAATAATTAAAAATAAATATTGTTTATTTGAAAAATAATTTATATCTTTGCCTCGTTGTTGTTTGGATGTAAAAGTCCGTTTGTATAGAAATGTTTTTAGTATTTCATTTCCATTCCAAGGTCTAATGAGAAAGCATTCTTTTTAGTATTTATATCAGTTGTTTTAACCTCTCATTAGATTTAGTTAGTTTTAAGTAAAAAAATCCTCACTTAAGTGAGGATTTTTTATTTTTAAGATGTTTAGGAGAAAGGACTTTCCTTTTTCCTGATTATTTTATAGAAGCTTCATAGATTCCTTCTATAGAATCTGCTAGAGTTTTGTTGAATTCAGCATCAGATTGTTGGTCATAGAGTCCTTCGGAGAGGGCACGGGAGAAGCTGGCGATAATTCCTTGATTTTTTCCAAGAATTTCATTAGCTTTTTCTCTGGAATAACCTCCAGAAAGGGCTACAACACGAACCACTCTTGGGTGCTTAGTAAGTGGAGTATAGAAATTCTCTACAGTAGGAAGGGTAAGCTTAAGCATTACATCAGAAGTAGCAGGAAGCTTATCAAGATGTTTTAGGATTTCTTCTTGTAGGATTTCTTCTGCAGCAGCTTTGTCAGGAATATTGATATCTACTTCAGGTTCAATGATAGGGATAAGCCCAGCAGCAATGATTTCATTGGCGACTTCGAACTGTTGAGCTACTACTCTTGCGATACCTTCTTTGGATGCTTTTTTAATAACAGAACGCATCTTAGTACCGAATACGTGGTGTTCGTTAGCTCTTTTAAGTAAGTCAGCAAGGTTAGTAATAGGCTTCATTAGTTGTACTCCATCAGCATCCAAATCTACTAAGCCTTTATCTACTTTTAGGAAAGGTAAAATACGTTTTTCTTCCCATAGGTACTCAGCTGTATATTTGCCATCAATTTTGCGATCCATTGTTTGTTCAAAGAGGATGGCTCCAAGGATTTTGCTATCATTGAAAGCAGGTGATTTGATAATTCGGGTACGCATCTGGTGAATGAGATCGAACATTTCAGCTTCGTTTGAGTAACGACTTTCCTCTATCCCATAAAGTTTTAGAGCTTTAGGAGTACTTCCTCCACTTTGGTCAAGGGCAGCAATAAAGCCTTTGCCGTTTCTCATTTTTTCTATTTTTTCTTTCATAATAAGTTGATGTATTAATTAGCTATTTTAGCTAAGATTAAGATGTGACAAAGATACAAAATAAATTACAATAAAGGAAATACTTTTTAATTAATTTTTATCAAGATTTCACCCAAATCTCTTTATAATAAGTGCAGAGTTGGTACCTCCGAAACCAAAAGAATTGGAAAGGAAGGTCTTCAGGGGTTGTTCTTGTGTTTCTGTAATAATATGTAGCTTTTGAGCATCAGGATCTAGCTGTTCGATATTGATATTGGGAGCGATGAACTGATGTTGCATCATCAGTAGGGAATAGATAATTTCGCTAGCTCCAGCCATCCAGCATTCGTGCCCTGTCATTGATTTCGTAGAGCTTACAGGAGTTTTCCCTCCGAAAATCTGGTAGATAGCCTTTGCTTCATTGGTGTCTCCTATGGGAGTTGAGGTGGCGTGCGCATTGATATAGTCAATAGCAGAAGCCTCAAGAGAAGCATTCTCTAGTGCACGTGCCATTGCTCGAGCAGGTCCCTCTACATTGGGAGTGGAGATATGGCCTCCATTGGACGAAAAGCCATAGCCGATCACTTCTCCTAGAATGGTAGCCCCTCTTCGTAAGGCGCTTTCATAGGTTTCTAGCACAAGGGTGGCAGCTCCACCACTAGGGACTAAGCCATCTCTGCCAGCATCAAAAGGGCGAGAGGCTTTTTCAGGAGTTTCCTCCCGCATAGAGAAGACTCCCAAGCCATCAAAGCTCCCCATACTATATTTATTAGTTTCCTGTGCTCCTCCACAAAGAATAATCTCCTGCATACCACTCTGTAAAAACAAATACCCTAACCCTACTGCGTGAGAGCCACTGGCGCAGGCTGCACTAATGCTCATATTAACGCCTCTTAAAGCAAATAAGGTGGAAAGGTTCATCGTAACGGTAGAATTCATCGTTTTGAAAACGGCTCCTGAGCCTACCAAGGTGGTGTCTTTCTTCTCTCGAATCCTGTCATTGGTAATAATAACCGATTCGGCAACACTATCATTCCCATAAAGGATTCCTACTTCATTATTCTTAAGGAAATCCATATCTATCCCTGCGGTTCTCAGGGCTTCAAGGGTCGCCATATAAGCGAATTCGCTTTCTTCTCCCATAGAGATACGTTCTCGTCGGCTTAATAAACCTTTGAGCTCAGGGCTAGGGACTTTCCCTGTAAGAGCAGAACGATACCCATACGCCTTGCGTTCAGGGTCATAAATAATTCCAGACTTTCCTTTATATAAAGAATTTGCTACTTCTTCTAAGGAAGTACCTATGCAGGAATAAATTCCCATTCCGGTAATCACTACTCGTCTCTTCATAGCTTATCAAAAGGTCGTATATTAATGTCTGTTATCACATTGTATATAAATATCTCCCTGTTTATCGGAAAGAAAAATCAGTGGATCACAACCAAAGGAAGCACTAGTCATTCCATAGATAGCCAAAGGTTTTCCTTTGAGAATCCTACCAATAAGCATTAGTCCTTCTTCCTCTGTATCAGTAATAGGAGGCACAAAGAAAAGTCCTTCACTTTCTTCTAGGAAAGCTCTCTTAAGGATTCTTTTGGTAGAGGGATCTAGAGCTACAAAATATCGCTTTGCACTTCCATAATTTCCTTTATCATAATCAAAATAAAAATCTTGTATATAACAAATCACTTCTTTACTTTCGTATTTATAGGTGTCTCCTAAGGAATAGAGAGGATTTTCTATTTGGTAGGGAACGGGAAATTCTTTGGCTTTTACCTTATGCCATACCATTGGAGTCATTCCTTTATTATCAAAAGGGCTTTCTTGTCCGATAAACACAAAGCTACTCCAATAAGGCTGTACTTGTTCTTCCTTAAGAGAATCGGAGGAATGAAAGAGTTCAAAGCCTATTTCATAATCCCAAGGCTCGATATCCTCTTCAGAAGCATAGGCATTCAGGCTTGCAACAGCCTTTAGAGAGGATAAAGGATATTTTTTGAGTACATTATCTATATAATTATATAGGAAAAGAGTGTCGTTCTCTGAGAATTTCATCCTTGTGAAGATGTTTTTTCTATATTTTCCAGTAAGAGGGAAGTGTAGAAGAAAATTTTTATTCATTTTCTTCTGGTTTTTTATATATTCAGGGGGGACATCTAAGGAATCATTTTGATAAACGTCAGAAAGAGACACATAGATAGCTTTCTGGGTAATATTCATTCCAGCTAAGTATAAGTTGATAGAGTCGTGAATACTGCTTTTGGGAATAGGGTCAAAAGCAATAGAGGTGGTATCGACCTCTTCTTCAGGGTCTTCTACCCTTACAGTAATCCCCGAGATGACAGGAAAGGAATCAGAATCCGAATCGGAAGGAATCGTTTCAGGGGTGTAGAATCTATCTCGTTTGCAAGCAAATAAAATAGGTAAGCAAAGTATAAGAAAGGCTATTTTTTTCATAAAAAAATATTTTAGAGAGGATTGTCAGAATAAACTTATTGAGAGGGCAAAGATAGTAAAAAAATAGAAAAGATGAGGAAAATTTTCTAAAGTATAGATACAAGAAAAGCTATCCCAATGAAGTGGATAGCTCTTCTTTATGAAAAATAATAATCCTTTACTTAACTACAGCCTTAAGGTATTCACGGTTAAGGCGTGCAATATTCTCAAGAGAAATTCCTTTAGGACATTCTACTTCACAAGCCCCTGTATTGGTACAGTTTCCGAATCCTTCAAGTTCCATTTGATTTACCATATTCAGAACACGTTCAGTCGCTTCTACACGTCCTTGAGGGAGAAGAGCGAACTGGGATACCTTAGCCGAAACAAAGAGCATTGCAGAGGAGTTTTTACAAGTAGCTACACAAGCACCACAACCTATGCAAGCTGCCGCATCCATTGAGCGGTCAGCATCATACTTAGGAATAGGAATAGCATTGGCATCCTGAGTATTTCCTGAAGTATTTACAGAGATATAACCTCCAGCTTGCTGGATACGCTCGAAAGCGCTTCTATCCACCATAAGGTCTTTGATTACAGGGAAAGCTGTAGCACGCCAAGGCTCAATAGTGATGGTATCTCCATCCTTGAACATACGCATATGGAGCTGGCAGGTAGTGATACCGCGGTCAGGACCGTGAGCTTCTCCATTGATGAACAAAGAACACATTCCACAGATTCCTTCACGACAGTCGTGGTCAAAAGCCACAGGCTCTTCTCCTCTTTCTATAAGTTGTTCGTTAAGAATATCTAGCATTTCCAAGAAGGACATATGGTCAGAAATGTTACTAACTTTATATTCAACCATTTGACCTTTTGATTTGGCGTCTTTTTGTCGCCATATTTTAAGGGTAAGATTCATTGTTGCCATATCACTACTATTTATAACTACGTTGTTTGAGTTCTATATCTTTGAATACTAAAGGTTCTTTATGTAAGATTTCCTCACTAGGATTGTAGGTATTTACAATTTCTGTAGGATCCCCTGTGTATTGCCAAGCGGCAACATAAGCATAATTCACGTCGTCACGAAGTGCTTCTCCCTCAGGAGTTTGATACTCTTCACGGAAGTGTCCGCCACAGGATTCGTTACGTTCAAGAGCATCTTTGGCAAATAGTTCTCCGAGCTCTAGGAAGTCCGCTACACGGTTGGCTTTTTCAAGCTCTACATTCATTCCAGTGAGTTCTCCAGGTACCTTTACATCACGCCAAAATTCTTCACGGATTTCACGGATTTCTTGGATGGCTTGCTTAAGTCCTTCTGCATTACGTGCCATACCTACTTTGTCCCACATTACCTTACCCAGTTTCTTATGGAAGTAATCCACAGAGTGGGTACCTTTGTTATTGATAAAGTGTGCCAAACGTTCTTTTACAATGCGCTCTGCTTCATCAAATTCAGGTGTATTGGTAGGAATTTTACCAGTACGAATATCTGCAGAAAGGTAATCTCCTATGGTATAAGGTAATACGAAATATCCGTCGGCAAGCCCTTGCATAAGTGCAGAAGCTCCTAGTCGGTTAGCTCCGTGATCAGAGAAGTTGGCTTCCCCGATAGCGTAACAGCCTGGGATAGTAGTCATCAGGTTATAATCTACCCAAATACCCCCCATTGTATAGTGGGTAGCAGGATAAATCATCATTGGGGTTTTGTAGGGGTTTTCTGCTACAATCTTTTCATACATTTGGAAGAGGTTCCCATACTTAGCAGCAACAATTTGCTCCCCTCGTTTGGTTACTTCTTCCTTGGTAGGTTCTACCCCGTGGATCTTACATTGTTCCTTACCATAACGCTCGATAGCGGAGGCAAAATCCAAGTAAACAGCCTCACCAGTTTCATTTACTCCGAAACCAGCGTCGCAACGTTCTTTAGCTGCACGAGAAGCCACGTCACGAGGCACCAAGTTACCAAAAGCAGGGTAACGACGTTCCAAGTAGTAATCGCGGTCTTCCTCAGGTATTTCAGTTGGCTTTTTACGTTTTTCACGGATAGCTACTGCATCTTCTAATTTCTTAGGAACCCAGATACGTCCATCATTACGTAAAGATTCAGACATCAAGGTCAATTTAGACTGATAGTCTCCAGAACGAGGAATACAGGTAGGGTGGATTTGGGTAAAACAAGGATTGGCAAAGTAAGCACCTTTTTTATGTACTTTCCAAGCAGCGGTAGCATTACAGCCCATTGCATTAGTAGAAAGGAAATATACGTTTCCGTACCCTCCAGAGGCAATAACTACAGCGTGAGCTGAGTGGCGCTCTATCTCTCCAGTAACCATATTACGAGCGATAATTCCACGAGCCTTGCCGTCTACAATTACTATATCCATCATCTCGTGGCGGTTGTACATATCTATTTTACCACGAGCGATTTGTCGGTTCATAGCTGCATAGGCACCTAAGAGGAGCTGTTGTCCTGTTTGTCCTTTTGCATAGAAAGTACGTGATACAAGTACACCCCCGAAAGAACGGTTATCAAGTAATCCGCCGTAATCACGTGCGAAAGGTACCCCTTGGGCTACACATTGGTCAATGATATTTCCAGAAACCTCTGCCAAGCGATATACGTTAGCTTCACGGGCACGATAGTCACCTCCTTTTACAGTGTCATAGAAAAGGCGATAGGTAGAGTCTCCATCTCCCATATAGTTTTTGGCAGCATTAATACCCCCTTGAGCAGCAATAGAGTGGGCACGGCGAGGAGAATCTTGGTAAGCAAATGCCTTTACATTGTACCCAAGCTCAGCAAGAGTAGCAGCGGCAGAGCCTCCTGCAAGTCCTGTTCCTACCACAATGATATCAATATTACGCTTGTTAGCAGGGTTTACAAGGTTAATATGGTCTTTATATTTTGTCCATTTGTCCGCTATAGGACCTTCTGGTATTTTAGAATCTAATGTACTCATAAGTATTATATTAAAGAGTTAATGTAATGAAAAAGAGCTACGAAGATAAAACCTCCACAGATGATGTAAGAATACCAATTACCTAAGCAACTGATGAGTTTCTTGCGTTTGTCATCTTTTAAGCCTACGGATTGGAAAGCAGATTGAAAGCCGTGAAGTAAGTGTAAGCATAAGAATACAAAGCAAAGTACATAGATACCTACACGTATAGGGTTGTGGAATCTTTCTACAAGCTCCCCATAGTAGCGGGTTTCGTCGGCTGGGAGCGCCTCTATATACTTGTAGTTCATCTCAGGTGCCCAAAAGTCAAACAAGTGTAGGGCTAA